>CP126121.1:0-200000 GCA_030123625.1 Nitrospira sp. | reverse complement strand
GTATAGGGTCTGACGCCTGCCCGGTGCTGGAAGGTTAACCGGAGGAGTTAGCCGCAAGGCGACGCTTTGAAGGGAAGCCCCAGTAAACGGCGGCCGTAACTATAACGGTCCTAAGGTAGCGAAATTCCTTGTCGGGTAAGTTCCGACCTGCATGAATGGCGTAACGACTGGAGCGCTGTCTCGGGAAGTGACTCAGCGAATTTGTTGTTCCGGTGAAGAAGCCGGGTGCCCGCAACTAGACGGAAAGACCCTGTGCACCTTTACTACAACTTGACATTGGATGTTGGAAGGGGCTGTGTAGGATAGGTGGGAGCCTGCGAAGCGTGGCCGCTAGGTCGCGTGGAGGCGTCCTTGAAATACCACCCTGACCGTTCTGATATTCTAACTCGGCCCTGTCATCCAGGGCGAAGACAGTGTCTGGTGGGTAGTTTGACTGGGGCGGTCGCCTCCCAAAAGGTAACGGAGGCGTTCAAAGGTTCCCTCAGGCTGGTCGGTAATCAGCCGTCGAGTGCAAAGGCAGAAGGGAGCTTGACTGCGAGAGCGACAGCTCGAGCAGAGACGAAAGTCGGACTTAGTGATCCGGTGGTTCTGTGTGGAAGGGCCATCGCTCAACGGATAAAAGGTACGCCGGGGATAACAGGCTGATCTCCCCCAAGAGTTCACATCGACGGGGAGGTTTGGCACCTCGATGTCGACTCATCGCATCCTGGGGCTGAAGCTGGTCCCAAGGGTTAGGCTGTTCGCCTATTAAAGCGGTACGAGAGTTGGGTTCAGAACGTCGTGAGACAGTTCGGTCCCTATCTGTTGTGGGCGGAGGAGAGTTGAGAGGGGCTTTCACTAGTACGAGAGGACTGTGAAGGACGGACCTCTAGTGTGCCGGTTGTCGCGCCAGCGGCAGTGCCGGGTAGCTATGTCCGGTGGCGATAATCGCTGAAAGCATCTAAGCGAGAAGCGTGCCTCAAGATAAGCTCTCCCGGGGCGTAAGCCCCCTAAAGACCACTCGTAGACGACGAGTTTGATAGGCTGGGTGTGGAAGGCTCGTAAGGGCTGTAGCTAACCAGTACTAATCGGTCGTGCGGTTTAACATCCTTTGCTCCTGATAGACATGGTCTGCGCGCATCACACAGTGCGCGTCGTGAATCGTTAAACGTTATTCGTTGATAGGGAATCCCCAAGTGTGATCTCTCTCCTGCGAATCACGATGCACGAATAACGAAGTTCTCGGTGGCCATACCGGAGGGGCCCCACCCGTTCCCATACCGAACACGGAAGTTAAGCCCTCCAAGGCCGATGCTACTGCTGCCGCGAGGCAGTGGGAAAGTAGGACGCTGCCGGGTTACAACAAGAGCCCGATGATCGAAAGGTCATCGGGCTCTTCTCTTTTTTGTACCCCGCTTGGGTCTATGTCGGGGATAATTGACGAAAGCCTGTTGAACAACCACTGATCATGCGTGTGCAAAAACAGCCGTTTGAAATCACGTCTGTCTTTCGGAAGATCAGGAAAGCGATTGAACCCTTTCCAAAGGCGGCCATGTTTCAGTTGGCTGAGGAGGGGTTCATTTCACCGTTCGAGCAATTGGTCGCTTGTTTGATTTCGGTCCGAACTCGGGATGAAACCACGGTCCCCACAGCTCGGCGATTGTTCTCAATAGCAAGGACACCTGCTCATGTTGCAAAGCTTTCCGTCGAACGGATCGAACAGCTGATTCATGGGACGTCGTTTCGGGAGGTAAAGGCCGTACATATCCGGGAGATCGCAATACGTACGGTGCAAAATTATGCAGGGGTGCTGCCGTGCGATGAAGCCGTCCTACGGTCTTTCACAGGCGTGGGCCCCAAATGCGCGCATCTCGTGTTAGGTATCGCATGTGGGTTACCGGCGATCAGTGTGGATATCCACGTCCATCGGGTGACGAATCGATGGGGATTTATTTCAGCATCGACTCCCGAACAGACCATGATGCATCTTGAGGACCAATTGCCGAAAAGGTTTTGGATAGAGATCAACCGCCTGCTTGTTCCATTTGGCAAACATATCTGCACCCCGACTTTGCCGAAATGTTCCGCATGTCCAGTCCTCGATGTGTGTCTGCAAGTCGGTGTCACCAGGCATCGATAAGGACGACGAAGAAGAATTTCCATGGTGCCGCGAAGAGGCTGTCGATACCAATATGTGGTTGCAAAACCCGACCCAAATGGGCTCCGACTATTTTATTCACGTTGAAAGGAGGGCTGTGATGCCAGTAATCCAAACCGAGGTCGCCATCTATCATATGAACGCAATTTCATTTGAGGATCCTAACAAATTCGCGGCGACCCTATGGCTGTTCGACGCGAGTGGGAAATCCATTGGCATGTGGAGATTCTATGCCGATGAAAGTTCGGCCGCACCTAATGAATTTCGGGAAGACTTGGGATATCCCCTCATCAGTGCTTCCATTGCATCCTTTCCGAGCATCGTAGATATGCTTCGAAATGAGAAGCCAGTTTACTTTACTTTTTTTGATTATCGTCCGGCCAATGTTCTTGGATCCATTGGAACAGCTCGAGAGCCTGTCGGTGAAGCTGAAAAATAAGACAAGCTTTGATTCAGCCCTGTGGGATAGGTGTATGGTCGGTCGAGAACCCGATCCCCCAAAACAGTCTTCATCTGGAATGTGGGCGAGCTGCTGGCCAAGACGATCATCCATTGACCGGGATAGGCACTCTCCTGGATTTTTCGCTTGGTGGTGAGCAGGGATAGCGAGATACCGTTGCCATGGTGGAACGGCCCTAATGGCATCGGTGCGGTGATGGTCCAATAGTCCTCCTGCCACCGGTTCGCGATCAGAAATTCCGCACGGATACTTATTCCCCCTCATGACGGTGGTCCTGTGACGGCTGGGACTTTCGCTAGGCTACAGCGTCCATCTCGCCACATACACTAACAATAGCATGTCGGCATACGTCGGCGTGGTGAATAAAGACCATGTCAGACAGGCGGTTCATGAAGAAAACCAGCGTCGACCAATCTGCGCTGATTTTGCATGGTGTGACGATCACGCATCCCGACCGGCTTGTCTTTGAAGAGGGAGCGATCACCAAAGGGGAGGTGGCTCGGTACTATGCCGCCGTCGCGCCCTTTCTCTTGGAAGAAATACGAGGCCGTCCGCTGAGTTTGTTGAGATGTCCGAGCGGCATCGACGCCGACTGTTTTTATCAACGCAATCTCGGCTTTGGATTGGGCACGGATGTCCACCCGTTTGTGTGGAAGTATAAAGGCAGAAGCTACAAATATATCTATGTGCAGGACGAAAAGGGACTCATAGAGATGATCCAGATGGGGGTCATTGAACTACATCCTTGGGGCGCCACCATCGACCACATCCATACTCCGGACCGGATGATTTTCGACCTGGACCCGGATCCCACCGTGCCGTTCTCGGAGGTCAAGCAAGCGGCGTGGGAAATCCGAGATCGGCTCAAACAGGCAGGTCTCGAAAGCACGTTGAAGTGCACGGGCGGGAAAGGACTGCATGTCGTGGTGTCGTTGGCGCCGACCAGCAGCTGGGAGCAGGTCAAAGACTGGGCAAGGGCCTTGGCTCATACGATGGTACGAGCGGCGCCGGACACATACGTCGCGACGATTACCAAATCCAAGCGAGCCGGGAAAATCCTGATCGATTTCTTCAGGAATGATTATACCGCCACCGGTATCGCCGGCTATTCTTTGCGTGCCCGTCCGGGGGCGCCGGTCGCCGTTCCGTTGAAGTGGCGCGAACTGGCCGCCTTAAAAAGCGCCGACCAATTCCGCATGAACGCGGTTCTAGAACGGATCAAACGCCGCACACCGGAGAAAGCGCCGCCGAAACAGCTGTTGCCGAAGGTAATAGAGCAAGGGTGACACCGCATGGCGGCAAGAATACTGTCCCCATGGAAGCGGCGCTCGTCGATGAGTTGCCGAAAGGGAAGGGATGGCGGTATGAGGCGAAATGGGATGGCTTTCGCTGCTTGGCGCACAAGCGTGATCCAACCGTGACGTTGCGGTCCAAATCAGGAAAGCCGCTGGAGCGATATTTCCCCGACATCGTCGACCTGCTTGAGAAGCTTGCAGCCAAGACATTTCTTCTCGATGGGGAATTACTGGTCGAAGGGAAGAAGGGGTATTCGTTTTCAGATCTCCAGATGCGCCTGCATCCGGCGGCAAGCCGTGTTCACATGCTGGCCAAAAAACAACCCGCGACCTTTGTGATCTTCGACATTCTTGAGACAGAAGACGATCAGACGCTGATATCGGCTCCGTTGTCGCAGCGCCGCCGCCTTTTGGAGAAATTTTACGAGACCTATTGCTCGAAGGAGAAGGCCATCCGACTGTCACCCCAGACGGATCAGCTGAGTGAAGCCATGGATTGGCTTTCGTCTTCCGGATGGTCCATCGACGGCATTGTCGCGAAAAAGAGCACGGATGTTTATGTGCCGGGCGAACGGGTGATGCAGAAGTACAAACCGATGCGGACCGCGGATTGCGTGGTGGGCGGGTTTCGTTACGGCAATGATTCAGTTGACGTGGGTTCCCTATTGCTCGGCCTATATGACGACGCGGGGCGGCTCAATCATGTCGGTTTTACGTCCGGCATTGCCAAAGCCGATAAGCCCTCGCTGACGAAGAAACTCGAAAGGCTGATTCAGGAGCCGGGCTTTACCGGGAATGCGCCCGGCGCGCCCAGCCGGTGGGCGACCAAGCGGTCGACTCAATGGAAGCCGCTGTCTCCCAAACTCGTTGTGGAGGTCAGTTTCGACCACGTGACGGACGGCCGCTTCCGCCACGGCACCAAGTTGATACGATTCCGGCCTGACAAGTCACCCCGCCAATGCACCATGGAACAGCTGAGGCAATAGCTCCATTATATTGATATGTCTCGGGGGCCAGTGATACTGCTGGTGCCTGCGTCGGCGTTTCGTCTAACGAAGGGGCAGCTACGCTACCATTTCACGCCGAGCTTGGCGGCGGTCTGCACAAACGCGGCTTCTGCGCTGACTGCGGGTCGCGACTCACCGGCGCAGAATCGAATGAACGGCCCACCGGCTTTGTCGGCATCACCGCCGGCAGTCGGGACGATCCAAGCTGGTTTCGACCGCAATTGGATTTTTTCTTGTCGGACGCACAACCGTGGGATCACATGGACCCGGCCATTCCGAGCACGATCTTTATCCGCCGGTGCCTAAAAACACCTAAAGCAGGCACACGGGTGAGCCACAGGAAAGGAGCCCTCTCGGCAGGCGCAGGGTGGGCGGGTGAGATATGTGGACTTTGTTGAGTTTCAAGCAGGAGGGCTTGGTGTGAACTCAGCCAGGTCATCAATCCTCTTTGACTCATCACCCTCCGGACGTGTAGTATCTACGCGGTGTCTACATCGTCAAGGGAGAATGCACAGATGAAAACGACGGCACAAAAGTGGGGGAATAGCCTCGCGATTCGAGTGCCCAAACGTGTTGCCGAAGAGGCTGGACTTCGAGAAAAGGACTCAGTTGAGATCGAAGTACGAAAGGGTATGCTTGTGGTGCGGCCGTATCTCCGGCGAGTCTATCGGCTGGAAGATCTGTTGAGACGGATCACGTCCCGCAACGTGCATGATGAAGCCGATTTCGGCAGGCCTGTCGGTCGAGAGGCGTTGTAGTGAGCCGGCGCGCTTATGTGCCGGATCGTGGCGATATTGTCTGGCTGCAGTTTAATCCCCAAGCGGGCCACGAACAGGCTGGACACCGGCCGGCGCTCGTTCTCTCACCCGCAACGTACAACCGGCTAAGCGGGCTGATGCTCTGTTGTCCGATGACCAGCCAGAAGAAGGGCTATCCATTCGAGGTTGTTGTCGCTGACGCGCGGGACCATCCGAGTGTGGTCCTTGCCGATCAGGTGAAGAGTCTCGATTGGAAAGTCCGGAAGGCTGTCAAGAAGGGGACGGCGTCGAGCGATGTCATTGCAGAGACCCTGAGCAAGCTCCAAGCCCTCCTCTAAGAGTGTGTGGACCCATGGGCCGTTCTTGTCCCGCACACGACACTCCGCAGTTCGATTGTACGGATTGCAGACGAGTCGCATCTATTCGCCAGGCCGCTGTCGACGGACGCTTCGAACTCGCGTCCACGGTCCTGGTAGACACGCTGGAATCGTATGTCGAGCTGGTGCTCAATGCACTCGACCATCCAGAGGCCTTGGTTACTGACCTCAGTACGGTGGGCGACTTTGGTTTGGATGACGACGAACGCTCCGCCGCAAGCTCCAGGTTAGGGGTGGTTTTATCAGATGCTGACTTGCTCTGTAGAAAACCTCGGGATAACGGATCATCACATTGTGTGTGAGGACCCGGAGCAGCAGGTCGCGGCACTGACTCCAGTACGAGCGGCCGCTGACGGCCGAGCCCAACCGGCGCTTGAGCATCGAGAACACCGTCTCGACCTGCCACCGTTGTCCGTAGTGACAATAGGTCTTGGTCAACCGTCGTTTCATCAATCGCCGGTACCGGCCGGTCGGCAATTTGTCGGTGGGGCGTCCCGCCGTGGCGGGGATGACCGACCGAATCCCCCAGCGCTCCCGCGCATGACGATGATTGGGCTCAGAATCGTAGCCAGCATCGGCCAGGATGGTGCCGATGTGCACGCGCTGAAGGGCGTTGTTCAACAACGGCACGAAGCGATCGACATCGACCCGTGGTCCACGCCTCGGAAGGGCCCCGAGGATGAGGTGTCTGGCGCAGTCGACGACCGCTTCAAGCTTACTGAAACGGGTATACGTGGTGGTCTGCCAGAGGCTTCGCTCACGGGACCGACGCCGCACATAGTAGGCACTGATGTGCCGGCACTCGAAGCCGGTTGAGTCCATCGCGGCAAGCGCCACGCGCCGACGACGGGGACGCACGCGGCGGATCGTCACCGTGAGCAGGCGATGGACCAACGGCAGGCGCAAGAGGCGGCGGGCAGCCTTGTGAAGCGTGGTGAAGGGGGGCACGGCCTCGAGCCCGAGGGTTCGAACCAACTCAGGAAGGTCGGCGAGCAACTGGACGATACCCCGATAGTCGGTGTGAAAAAACGTCTTGAGGACGAGACAGGCGAACAGTTGCGGTTGTGTGTAGAGTTTCGGGCTGAACTTGTGCGGGTACCGTGGCAAGGCGGTAACGGCGACAGCCAGCGCTTCGCGCGCCACCCGCTCTGGCGATTTACTGGTCAGACTCATGTCCCATTGTAGCGCTCGCTGATCAACCTGATGAAAGAGGTTTTCTACAGAGCAATGCTGACTACATTTATGAAGTCGCACAACGCCTTCGTGATCAAGTGTAAGGGCGAATGTATTATTGCATGGTGTGATGAGGTCTACCGCTCACGGATGAAAAGGCGGAGAAGGATGGATATCTGCTGAATCGCCCGGCGAGCATGCTGTGTCAAGGGCTATCAGTCGCTTCACCTTTCAACGGGTTGACATTACACATCGGCGGTCACAAAATATTGCTGTCTTTCCCTCAAGGCGTGATGCTTCGTCCAGCTCATGTCATATGGTTACAAAGAAAATACCTGTGACCGTTATCTCCGGGTATCTTGGTGCCGGCAAGACGACTCTCGTCAATCATTTGCTCGCGCACAAGGCTGGCGGAGAAATTGGCGTGATCGTCAATGAATTTGGAGAAGTGGGGATTGATGGCGACCTCATCGTCGCCGACGAAGAAGCCTTGATAGAGATACGCAACGGCTGCATCTGCTGTACCGTGCGCACCGACCTCGTGGCAGGTGTGAAGTTCCTCTTAGAACGCAGTCACCGCCAACTGGATCGTTTGATCGTTGAGACCTCAGGACTGGCCGACCCGGCGCCGGTGCTCCAGACCTTTCTGGCAGACACCGATCTGTTGACCCGCGTCGAACTGGAATCCGTCGTGACGCTGGTCGATGCCGCCAATTTCCAACGTCAGATCGACGATGGAGTTGCGCGGGAACAGATTGCCTTTGCCGACCTGATTGTGCTGAACAAAGTCGATCTGTTGGACCCTGATGATATCGCGCCATTGGAACGGGATCTGCGTACCCTCAACCCGATAGCGACTTTTATCCGAACTGTTCACTCCGAAGTGGCCGCTGATGGCCTGCTCGGTGTCCACCGGTTCTCATTGCCGAATCTGCTCGCCATCGAACCCGGTATTCTGCAGGACGCACATGACCATGACCATGACAATTCAATTACCTCCTGCGCCGTTAAAACCGGCGATCCGCTCGACCCGGACCGCTTCAATCGATGGGTCAATCAACTCGTTCAACAGCAGGGGCAACAGCTCATGCGCATGAAAGGGGTGCTGAATTTTCATGGCGAGGCGCGGCAGTTCTATTTTCACAGCGTACACATGCTGTTGGACGCGAAGCCGGGCCGACCCTGGCAGTCTGACGAGGCGCGCCAGAGCCGCTTCGTGTTCATCGGCCGCCATCTCGATGGTAACGCATTGCAGAGCGGATTTCTCGATTGCGTACGCGACGTATCTCGTCGTCCTGTCGCCCATCCTGTCGAGTAGTCGGAGCGCATCATGAGACTTCAACATTACCTGGGCGGGCTGGAAAACCTCGGGCCGGTTAATTTCTTTGAGAAGAAAGTATTCATGGCGGAGTGGGAAAAGCGCATCTTCGGCATCCACACCGTGATGATGGCCGAAAGCGTCCACTTGGTTAAGTCCCTCCCGAAATATCCACTCTCGGAAGTCCCAACAACGTTCAAGGACACGTGGACTTGGGCTTCGCTGCGTATCGGCGCTGAAAACATGCAGCCGTTCGAATATTTCAAATATCGCTACTATGAAAGATGGCTGATGGGTATCAGTCAATTTTTTATTGATCGCGGCTATGTGACGGCTCAGGAATTGGAGACATTGACGGAACATTACCGGGCACATCCGGATTCCCCACTACCCGAGCAGCCCAACCCCGCGCTGAAAGAACAGGTGGTCCGGTACCTCCATCATGGCGATTCCGGTCTGCGCGCGCCCGTAGACCTGGTTCGCTTTGCTGTTGGGGATACGATCTATGTTGCAGATCCAAAAGCCGCTGATCACACCAGGCTGCCGGGTTTTTTGCGTAACAAGAAGGGAACGGTCACCGAAGTGTACCCGGGCGTGTTCGAATACTTTGTGTCGACTGGGCCGGATGGTCTGGATGGGCCGCAGCATGTGTATTGCGTGTCGTTTCTGGCCTCTGATATTTGGGGACCAGATAAAAGTGAACCCAACACGGTCATTTATGCCGATCTTTTTGAAGCCTATCTAAAACCTGCCCATTCAATGTAGGCGAGGGATCTCGCATGTCTTCACTCTTTGAATACGATAAGGATCGCGAGGCTGCCAGCGCCGCCAAAGTCCGCGCGCTGGAAGCGCTGCTGATCAAAAAGGGCGTACTAGGCAGCGATTCTGTCGATGCAGTGCTTCGTCATTTTGAAACCGTTGCCGGACCATTTAATGGTGCCCGTATCGTGGCGCGGGCATGGGTTGACGCGGAATATAAAGCTCGATTGTTGGAAGATACTCCGAAGGCCATCGCTGAGCTTCAATTTCAGGGGATGACCGGCGCAGAAGGCGAGCATATGAAGGCGGTCGCCAACAGTGCGACGGTGCATAATCTGATCATCTGCACCCTGTGCTCATGCTATCCGTGGCCAGTGCTGGGGCTACCACCTTACTGGTACAAAGATCCGGTGTTCCGTTCTCGCGGTGTGCGTGAACCACGCGCGGTACTCCGCGAGTTCGGTGTGACGATTCCGGAAGACAAGGAAGTCAAGGTATGGGACAGCAGTGCCCAGATCCGCTGGTTCGTCATTCCTGAACGGCCGGCTCACTCTGAACATCTGAACGAGGAACAACTCGCCGCACTGGTCACACCGGAAGCCATGATGGGAGTGGCGCTGGTTCCTTCTCCGCCCCCTGCCTAAGGCATCCCAATGTTTACTCGATTCGAAGAATATGCCGCGACGCAGATGCTCGGGCAACCCGATTCGCCACCGCGTAGCGAGGGAAAGCTGTTCTTTAGCGAAGATTGGCAACGTACGGTATTTGGCCTGGCGTTGGCATTATCGAAAGAGGGACATTTCGAGTGGGAGGACTTCAGGCACAAGCTGATTCACGCCATTGCTGCTTGGGAAGAGAAGGCCTGCACCGGGCGAGCCACGTGGGAGTACTACGAACACTATACACAGGCCCTGATCGACATTCTCAACCAGTGCGGCATCCTCCAGCCGGGCGAACTGGAGCAACAGATGAGGCCGGACGACGCAAGCAAATGACCGCTGTTGTATCTGTCTCGTCGGCTCGAAAGGATTCTGTGTGAAGCACACGCTAGATAAGGAGAGCGTGATGTCAGAGCGGTCGGCCGGTCAATCTGACACGTCGTCGCTTGATAGTCTCACTCTTGCGCTGGTCGTGAGCGGTCTTGGCTTCTATACGGATGAGACGGTCGCAGATCTTCGCCGTTATGTCGAGCCTTTTACCCATCTATTCACATAGAGAGGGTTAGACAGCGGATTCTGGCGGAACCATCGGTTCAAGCAGGGGGATTAATGCAGGGATATCGCGGCTTGCAATTTTCCATACCCGGCGGATGTCGACGTGAAAATACTCATGGACCACAACATTCCGTAGCCCCATGATTTTTCTCCAAGAACTTCAGGATGAGCGTCCTGAAAGCCAGAAGATACTCGTTTGGCTGTTTCACCAAGCACCATAAATTGCAGCAAGACGGCATCCTGATCCCGTCGGCTCTCCAGAAAGTCGGCCTCTTGTAATCCAACTGTGTACTCCCGTATCTGCTCCGCTGCCTGCAGCATATCGAGTAAGAGTGAGTCATCACGCTGCATACACCGTTTCCAGGTGGGACAGAATGTGTTTGCGGCGGATATAGTTGCGGCTCTCTTCCACTAATCGTTTCTCAACCAGATCGACCGATCGCCCAAACAGTGCCTCCAATTCCTCTTTCATATCCAGTAAATGTTCCACCCCCCAATCGGAATCTGGGCTGAACGTCACGAGCACATCCACATCGCTATCCTGGCGAAAATCACCTCTCAGCACAGAGCCGAAGAGCGCGAGCTCAACGATCTTCCATTTTCTACAAAACGCGGTGATTCGTTCTTTCGGCACCGCGATCCGAATTTTTCCGTTCATGGCTTCTCCGTGCACCATTTGCCACAGCAATGGTACCATCACTCATCGGAGAAAGAAAACAGGAACTCGCTTCGGCTCGACAAGAGCGGCGCTTATTTTTCCTGGCCAGCAGCAGCTTGAACCATTGTTGAGGACATCCTTCCTGGAGCTCCATGTATCGTCTGCCTAACTTCAACCGTGTGACCATCGCTCCACGGTCCGATACAAGAGCGGCGGCGACGATGATGTGGAAAAAGCGAGCTGATGTGCCTTCCTCGTGCCACTGGTCGGAAGCAATTGGTTGTAACACTTACCTGGTTGCTGTCATTCCTGATCCTGAACTTTTGGAGGCCAACCGTTGGGAGCACGGCCGTACACCCGCTGATACGCGCGCACTGTGGCAGGCGGTGGACCATCACAGACGTTCTGAATGGAGGCGTGGTAAGCGTCGTCTAGACTCTGCTGGAATTCGGCCCGCTCTGTTTGGCGTTCCGCAAGCTGCCGCTCTCGCCAAAAACTTTCTGTGGGGTCGTAGCGTAGGGCTTCAGGAACCTCATCTTCTGCCAGGTGAGGCAAGGAGCTGAGATCGATTGCATATAGACGCGGCTGCGCATACCGCCAGCTGAGTCCGATTTCGCGCATACGCCGGAAAATCAGCTCATATATGGGTGTCAGGTCTGCACGATGTCGGATCATCGTAGTGCCCATATAGAATTCGATGTAATCGCCGAGACTTCCGAAGCCTTCTTGGGTGCGGTTGCGACGGTAACGGAAGTCTGCGATGAAGCCGGCGGCGGCGCGAAATGAGCCTAAGTCGACAAGTGCTCCTTCGGCAGTGATGACGTCATGGTTGTCGGCGAAAACATCCCACAGGCAGCATCCTAGTCTAGTGTCCCATAAATGGATAGACATTATGGGCTGATGGGGATGTACTGCCGGGCTATGAGATCCAAGGCTGTGGTGTTGAGCGAGACGGACCGGGCCACGCTGGGGCGAATGAGTCGGATGGGAAAGGCCGCGCAACGGGATGTCCTGCGGGCGCGGATCATCCTCCTGACAGCCGCGGGCGGGTCGGATCTGGCGGTGGCTGAGCAGTTGCGGATCAACAGACACACGGTGCGGTTGTGGCGGCAACGGTTCGCCGAGAAGGGACTGGAGGGGTTAACCGATACACCGGGCCGTGGCCGTAAGCCAATTCTCACCCACGGCGTGACCGAGTCGATTCTGACAGGGGCCGTGCAACCGCCACCAAATCGCACGCGATGGAGTTGTCGGTCGATGGCCAAGGCCCACAAGGTCTCCAAGAGCACGGTCCAACGCCTCTGGTCAAAGAACGACATCAAGCCGCACGTGACGAGAACATTCAAGATCTCCACCGATCCGCGATTCGAAGAAAAGTTCTGGGATGTGATCGGCTGTACTTGGATCCTCCTGACAAGGCGCTGGTGCTCTGCTGCGACGAGAAAAGTCAGTGCCAGGCGATCGAGCGCACCCAGCCTGGCTTACCACTGGGAGTGGGGCACATCAAGACAGCCACCCATGACTATATCCGGCACGGCACGGTGACTCTGTTTGCCGCGCTCAATTATCTGGAAGGCAAGATCGTGTCGATGCTCGCAGAGAAACACCGCCATCAGGAATGGCTGAAGTTTCTCAAACGGATCGATCGCGAAACGCCCGCGGGGTTAGAGCTGCATCTGATTGCCGACAACTACGCTACGCACAAGCATGCGGACGTCCAAAAGTGGTTGGCCAAGCACAAGAGGTTTCATATGCACTTCACGCCGACATCGGCGTCGTGGATGAACCTGGTCGAACGCTTTTTCCGAGACCTCACCGTCGACGTCGTGCGAGAGGGGAGCTTTAAGCACGTCAAGGAACTCGGCGACCAGATTCTGGCGTACCTAGCCGAACGAAATGCACAACCAACGCGCTACGTCTGGAAAGCCAAGGGGGAAGAGATCCTCCGCAAGATTCACCGAGCCAGGCAGGTGCTGACTGTATAGCTATTTGAGAGACACCACACTAGTAAGTCCGCGCATTCTTCCACGAGATTTGGTGCCCGGTAGATCATCTCGCGGCTGACTGCATCCAGGGTGAGTGGCGGTTCCGCTTCGGGCGTTACGGGGTCCCTCTTGAGAAGGTTTCTGAAATTCTCACGGATCTTCATCGTTTCCTCATAGACCTGCTCCGCGGTAGGATGGGAGACGTGCAGCAAAGGAGACCGATCCCACCCCTCGGGCGCCAGTTCTTCGACTAAGGCGTGATCGTCGAGGCCATTTGGAAACAGGTGCTCGAACAGAGCCCAACATTGGGCTTCTGTCAGTCTTTCCGCCATAGCTCACTTCCGCCCGATGACCAAAAGGTAAAGGGTCTTGCAATCAAACATCGAAGGCCATGTGAAGGTTACTGATGGAACTCACAGCCCTGGCTCATCACTGCTTCCGCAGGCGCGCCGCGATGCGCGACTCCGCTGACGTCCAGCCGGAATCGAACGGATGGCCGGGGCTGTCGATGTCGATGACCAGCGGTGCGTGGTCCGAGGGTACAGGTTTTCCCTTCCGTGCCTCACGATCGATTTCTGCCCAGACGACACGGTGTGTTAATGAGGTTGTCACCAATAGATGGTCGATGCGCATGCCGAAATTTTTATAAAAACTGCCGGCGCGGTAGTCCCACCACGTGTACCGCCCTGGTTCCGGATGATGCAATCGATACGCATCGACGAATCCCGCGCTCGAGAGCCGTGCGAACGCCTGCCGCTCACGCTCCGACACGTGCGTGCCGCCATAACAGGCGCGGGGATCCCACACATCGATATCTTTCGGTGCGACATTGAAATCGCCGCCGATAACGGCTGCTGTGTCCGGAGCGACGGCCTCGTCGATCCAGCGAGTCAGCCTGCTGAACCACGCGAGTTTCGCTTCATAAAACGGCGAATCGACCTGCCTGCCGTTTGGGGCGTACACGCAGATGACGAACAGGTTCCCGCATTCCGCCGCGAGCATCCTCGCCTCAGCCAGCGGTTCATCATCACCGGTTTCAGACGTCTGCGCCGGCCGTAACGGCTCTCCAAAATTCGTGATCACGCTGCCGATGCCGCATCGACTCGCGATCGCCACGCCGTTCCATCGCCCCTCACCATGGTGCACCAGCTCGTATCCGGCCTGCTTGAATAATGTGACAGGCGCGTCGGCGTCCGACAACTTCGTTTCCTGCATCAGGAGCACATCCGGCTTCGCCCGATCCAGCCACCATATGACCTTTTCCAGGCGAGCCTTCAGCGAGTTCACATTCCAGGTGGCAATACGCATGCGTAAAGATTATCCAAGCGTGACTCAGGTAGCAAAGACCTTACTGAGACTCGCACTCCGGAAGACTGACGTCTGTGGGGGTTACAAAGAGCCCGACGATCAGAAGATCGTCGGGCTCTTGCTTTGGGCCTCGGTCAGCATCGACTTCCTTCATGAAGAAAGTCGAAGTCGAAGAGGTGTATCCGCCGGCCATTACGATAGAGCGCTGAATAGCCGTCGGCTCATACGAAGCGTGGTATGAACCTCATCTTCCCGATCCTAGAACTCATCAGGCTTGCTGCATCAGCCTCTGGCGATGCCGAGCATCTGTGTGAGCAAAGCAATGATTGCAACTAGGGCTCCCATGCCGATAAAACCATAGATCATCAATTTGATATGATCCATCCAACCCTCCTTGTAGTTGAAGTTGATATTGATGCATTCCCCACTCGTGTAAAAAGGGCCTCCAGAATTCGGTTCTTCTCATGCCCGACTTCTGATGTGACACCCTGTCCGCACCCGTAGAGAACGGCTTGGTGGTGCTGACTCCACGGTCCCATGATACGTCCATCCAGTTTTGGCGCGCTTAGGGTTCGATGCTCTTCCAGCCTGTTCCCTTTTGATTATGCGGATCAAAGGGGCAGGTCGAACCCATACTTGTAAGCAGGCCGATAGTGATTGTAATCGTAACCTGATGTCGTGTCGTGCGATTGGTAATGGGTTTTCAACCAAAGTTCGTGACTCAGGAACTTGTCGAACGTGTCTTTCTCCCGCTCACTGCTTTCCACGATTCGGTCCTGTCCTACTTGGCGTGATTGGTGTTCTTGCGTTTCCAGCGCGACGGCCTTGGGTTTTCCGTACCTCGGATGTTCAGCAGGAAATAGACGAAAGATCACCAAGACTTCAGGAATCACTAGGATGAGGAATCGAAACGCAGTCGCTGAATTCATTGAGTTCATATGGACCTCTCAGGGCAGATAGATAGAAACATGATAAGCCAGGTAAGGTCAACCTTCCAGTGCAGCTGGATGCGCCATTGGGTGCCGTTCCGTTGGGTGAAGATCCAAGCGTGCCGATGAGGATGAGGCGGCCCTGCTGAAGTTTCGGACAAACGAAGTGGCGGGAGCGTTGCTACCGTCAGAGGGAAGACAGTTCACGTGCCTGTTTTGGAAACCCGACGGATGGCTGTGGCGACTGTACTGCCGACTATGCTTTAATCTCCCCATATTGCCGATGGGATGATGGTAACGGAGTACCGGATCGTTGGAGCATAGGCATCTATCGGTTGGCCAAGAATACACCTTGATTGGGAATCTATGAACTTTTACGACATCGACCTCATCACAATCGACGGCAAGCCTCAGAAGATGGAGGCGTACCGCGGCAAGACGCTGCTCATCGTCAATGTCGCGAGCGAGTGCGGGCTCACGCCGCAGTACCAGGGGCTGCAAGCACTCTACGACAAATTCAAAGATCGGGGATTTGCGGTGCTTGGGTTTCCCTGCAATCAGTTCGGGCACCAGGAGCCGAGCGGCGAAGCCGAGATCGCCCAGTTCTGCACCAGGAGCTACGGCGTTACCTTCCCGATGTTCGCAAAGATCCAAGTGAACGGGGGGAATGCGCACCCACTCTACCACTACCTCAAATCGGAGAAACCCGGGATTCTGGGTACCGAAGCGATCAAGTGGAACTTCACCAAGTTCCTCGTGGGCTCCGACGGTACGGTCGTGAAGCGCTATGCGCCGAGCGATAAACCGGAAGCGATTGAGGCCGATCTAGCCGCGAGGCTGTAGAAGCCCGCGGAGAGTCCCGGCGCGGATAAGGCGCTTCCAGATCAATCCTCAGCCTTCCGCAACGAGAGGGCATTGATACAGAACCGTAACCCGCTCGGTTCAGGTCCATCCGGGAACACATGGCCGAGATGAGCATCGCATACATTACACGTCGTCTCGATCCGACGCATGCCATATCTGTCGTCCTGGTGATAGGCGATTATGCCCGGCGCCACCGGTTGGGTAAAACTGGGCCAGCCGGAATGGCTTTGATATTTGCCTGCCGCATTGAACAGCACTGTCTCACAGCAAAGACACCGATATTGTCCGGGACTGAACAGCCGACACATGTCCGAGCTGTGTGCCTGCTCAGTTCCCTTCAGGCGTGTAATGCGGAATTGTTCGTCGGTGAGGAGCGCGCGCCACTGGGCATCGGTCTTCTCTACTCGGCGCGGCGGCGGAGGATTACCGTGACGAGCCAAACGGAGCACATCATCCCATTTCAGAATCTCCGCTGAAGAGTTCGCTCCGCGATCCGCTGTGTGGGAATGGTCTTCATGCTGCATCATAGATCCTCCATTGGGCGGCCAGATGAGGCATGTGTTTCAGCTTGGCCGCTTCGGTCTTGCTCGCATTCGGATATTGTCATCATTGGCGTGTACTTCTCCTGATCATCCATCACGTCTCCGCGATTCGGAGGACATTCTTGCCACGCGCGGGTTTCTGTTCGTAGGCCTGCCGAAAGTTTTCCATCGAGAAGATCGTACCTGCAACTGGTTGGATGATGCCGTGGTCGATCAGACGCGAAATTTCCATCAACTGATTCCGGTTTGGTTGAACAATGAAGAAGGCGTCGCGCACCCGCTGCTCCTTCGCTCTTTCGGCATCTGCGGCAATGGTCACCACCCGGCCACCCTTCCGGAGAACTCCCCATGAACGGTCTCTTGTGTCTCCTCCTACCGTATCAAGCACGACATCGATGTCTCCGACGACCGTTTCAAACGCTGTGAGCCGGTAATCTATGGCATCATCGGCGCCGAGTGACTTGACAAAGTCGGTGTTCGCCGCCGAGGTCGTTGCGATCACGTGTGCCCTCTGGCGCCGGGCCAGCTGCACTGCAAAACCGCCGACACCGCCGGCGGCACCATGGATCAACACCCGTTGTCCTCCCGAAAGGTGCGCGTGATCGATGAGCGCCTGCCAGGCGGTAAGCGCTGAGATCGGTACGACCGCGGCCTGAGTATGTTCAAGCGTGACAGGCTTCGGTGCAATATCGGCAGGAACGGTCACACAATATTCCGCTTGAGCCCCGTCTATGAACCAATCACTCAGTCCATAGATAGGATCTCCCGCCTGTACCTCCGTGCAATCCGGCCCGACCGCTTCAACAACGCCCGAGAATTCGTGACCGAGAATAATCGGGAACGGTCTCATGTCCCCGTCAGGAGTATGGAATGTGGGATACCAGTCGAACTCAGTCGGCGTGATCGCTGTAGCATAGACCTGAACGAGCACCTGATTATCTTTTGGAATCGGTTTCGGCGCATTTTCTTCATAGAGAAGCGACTCGGGGCCACCCGCTTGATGTAATCGTACCGCTTTCATGGGGAGAGCCTCATTCTGTGTGAGTGGCCACCCGTCGGTTCCGTCACCCAAGACGAAAAACCGCCCGGTTGATCGAAATTCGCTGCCCACTGCCTCATCCAGTGTTCTGCCATATCACCTTGCCTCTCGGAGTGCTATCTTGGCTGGCAGGAATCGCTGATCCTTCTCGGGAAACTCGCCGAAGCGGAGATCCCGAATGAGTTCCGGTTTGTATTCGATGCCGTTCATCCGTGCGACGCAAGCTCACTGAGTTCCTCCAGAAGGAACGTTCGAACTCTTTCTCGCGCGTCTCGCGAAGGCCGTCCCGCCTCGCCCTGCGCTCTCCACGAACCGATCAGCGTGCTGTGCGCCTTGACCGGCTTTCCTTCGATGTGATATGCGCTTGCCAGGATCTCACCGTTCATGTAGCGATCGCCGAATTCGTCGCGCAGCGTATCTTGTTTAGCCGACGCCGACATGCAATCTGTTTCAAATCTCAGCCCATAGATTTTCGCAGTGCTCTTCCGCGCGTACTGCAGATCGTCGGTCGACAGACCGAGAGATCGGCGATCGGCATCCGTGTGCCACCAGAAACGGAGAGGCAGTGACGGCTGGGCCACCACCGCGGCATTGACGCGAGGATGATTCAGCAGCGCGAGAGGAAGAGGGCCTGTCAAACAGTTTCCAATGATGCCGATGCGCTGGTGAGTATGCCGTTCTCCAATCTTCTGCACCACACCTCGCAACCAGTTCACAATAGGAGCACTTCCCTGAGGGGGAGCGCCCCATTCTCCGCCGGGGAAAAACTGTATTGATCCTACGAACCAATAGGCTGACAATCCTTTTGTAAGAGAAAACTTGCCTTTCTCGCCGAAAAGCAGGGGCACGTACACAGTGAAGTCCTGCGAGAGCGCTTCGGCGTAAGCAAGTGTCCCCGGTGACAGTCCGGTCAACTCATGGAGCAAAATCACCGGAGGCTTGTCGGTGCCGTCATGCAGGCAGAACACCGAATGGGTGATGCCCCCGTGCGGGAATGGTTGGTCGAAACACTCGACCCAATTCCGAGTAGGCGCACCTTCTTCTTTCGTATGCGGCGCGCACATCCCAAGCTGTGTTGCTCCACAGCCTGCCTGAAATACGAGCAGCACAGTGATGATGGTCGGCGAAAGAGAGTGGCCCAGTGTATTCATATTGTATTTTGGCGCAATGTGCTCCGGCTCGTGTCATGCCTGCAGTGAAGTAAATCAGCGGAAGATTGCCAGCGTCGGAGGACCGGCGCAAGACCCATGTATGCCCTTACGCACATTTCGTAATATGTCCATTGTGAGGGGGTGTGGTACTATCCGTCGTCGTGACAACAGAGATAGACGGTCTTCTCTCAATTCCGCAGACACCCGATGCCATAAGTTCTGTATGGCTGACGAGAGCGCTACGTCAGGCAGGGGTGCTTGACCGCGCCACTGTTGTGGGTATCGATGTGACGCCGATTGCCACAGGCAGTGGATTTGTAGGGCAAACGGCCTGTCTCCACGTCGCGTACGATGCCCCTGAAACCGGTGCTCCCGCCACCATCTTTGCCAAATTGTCCTCCGCGGATCCAGCCGTCAGGCAGCAACTACGCAAAGTGGGACTCTACGAAACCGAGGCCGGGTTTTATCGAGACGTGGCGTTGCAGCCGGCCTTTCCTCTACGCGTGCCCCGTCCGTACTTGAGCCAGTATGATGAAGGCACAAGCGCAAGTATTCTGTTGCTGGAAGATCTCAGTGCGGTGGAATTCGGAGACAATCTCGCCGGTTGTTCGGCAACGGACGCTCGGATCGCCGTGCGGCAACTCGGACTCTTGCACGCGCACTTTTGGGAATCTGCCTCGCTCAAAGAATTGTCGTGGTTGCGTACGCTCACCGATGAGACTCAGGCGAGAGCCGGCGTGTACCAGGCGATGTTGCCTCGCTTCGAACAACGGTGCGCCGAGTTTCTGACGCCGAGTTTGCGGGAGATTGCACGAAGATTTGCTTCGGTCATCCCTGAATACTCTCAACAGTGCTCACATGGTCCCCAGACGCTCACGCACGGCGACTTCCGAGCCGACAATTTGGCATTTGCCGGAACGAGCGATGGCCGAGGCGTCACCATTTTCGATTGGCAGGTGGCACGGCGCTCCCGTGGCCCGCGCGATCTGGCCTATTTTTTGTCAGGCTCGATGTCGGTCGAGCAACGACGGGCGATGGAGGAGTCGCTGTTGAGCTTGTACTATGAGACACTGAAGACCGGTGGCGTGGAAGGGTATTCTCCCGGAGATCTCCGTCGTGATTTTCAGGCCGGGCTCGGCGCCCCGTTGACGACCTGGGTTATCGCCGGTGGCATGCTGGACTTCTCCAGTGAACGTGGGACCCACTTATTAAAGCGGCTGTGCGAGCGACTGGGTGCGGCACTGGAGGATCATCAGTTCGCTTCCTATTTAGACATGTTGACCCCACGGGCCGCTTCTACCAGCAAAGAATCCTTTGAGAAACACGAAGCCTATTCTGCCGGCTACGATCCGCTGGTGTTGCAAGGTTTGGCGAGACGGAGTGCGGCTCGTGACGCCGCATTTTTCGTTCCCCATCTCAAACCAGATATGCACGTATTGGATTGTGGATGTGGGCCAGGCGGAATCACGGTCACTCTTGCGGCGCTGGTCCCGCAGGGACGAGTCGTGGGGATTGACATTGAGGACGGCCAACTCGACATGGGCCGTCGAGAGGCGCAGCAGCGTGGGATCGGCAACGTCGAGTTTCACCATGCCAGCCTCTATGCCCTTCCATTCGAGGACGGAACCTTCGACGCCGTCTTGGCCCACGCCGTTCTTTATCATCTTGCCGAGCCGATGAAAGCCTTGCGAGAACTGTGGCGTATCCTGAAGCCGGGCGGCATGATTGGATTGCGCGATGCGGATTTTGACGGGGATGTCTATTACCCGGCCCATGAAGATGTCGATCGGTTTTGGAAGCTGACGAAACGGGTGATTGAACACAATGGTGGAGATCCACTGTTCGGGCGCAAACAGCGGCGGCTGCTGCGAGAAGCCGGATTTCAGAACATTGCCGCCTCGGCATCGTGCGATGCCTTCGGCACGTCGGAGTTTACCTTTGGCTTCAGCCGTTACTTCGGCGGCGTCTTCTTAAATCAACACCGAGCACTGATTTTGAAAGAACAATGGGCCACCGAATCGGAGCTTGCTGAAATGCAACATGCACTGATTGCATGGGGAAATCACCCGGATGCCTTCTACTCTCGTTGTCGCTGCGAAGTCGTGGGCTGGAAGTGAGTCTGTCTCTTGATTGTCTTCTTAGCGGGACTTCGGAACGATCGCGGTCTCTGCCAGCACGTCCTTGGCATCGTAGAGGTTCGCAACCCCGACGGACTTTTGGCCTTTGTACAGCGTCACCGTCATGGCCGTGCGGCGTGAGAAGCTCAGCACGTCGGTGCGCTGAGCCAGATGAAAAAAGTCATATCCTTCACGGAGGGTCAGCTCCGCACAGCGGCGACGGAGATACAGATCCAGCTGTTCCTGCGGGGTGAAGGCGCTCGTTCGATATTCGACCCGATACACATCCTCTTTGAGCTGTTCGATTTCCGCCTTATCCGCATCACCCAAAGGCGTATAGTGCCTGGTTACGCAACCACCGAGAGACGCGGCTAGCATCACTGTCGTCATCCCTGTCTTCCAAAGCTTGAACCGCATAGAAGGCGGCCATCGTAGCGAGACGTGCTTGTGAGATCAACAGCAACCTCACTCGGCTGTCTTTGCTTCAGCAGGAGCTATGCGAATCTGTCAGGTTCTTTGTTTCTGAAGAGGATCGTCCCAGGAAAGATTGGGGAAACGGGCGAAGTCACGATCGGTGGAACAGATGGTCAGCCCATGCTCAATAGCCAACGCCGCCAGATGAGCATCGGGCACGAGGTTTGAACGCGCCAGTGTATCGCTCAATAAGGAACGAAGGATGTCTCGATGGCGTTCCGTGGGTTGGGGAATCCAGACGACCGGGCAAGTCAACCACTGTTCGGCCTGGTTCCAGGCGGCGGAGATTGATTCAGAGTGCTCGAAGATACGTGGGTTCGACACAAGCCGGACAAAGCTGAGTAACGTTGCCCAGGACAATCCCACCGGGGTCGGTCCATTCAGACGTGAATCGAGCCAGGTGCGAGCGGCTTGACGTTGGGATAGAGAAGTTACATGGGCATAGACGAGGAGATTCGCATCGACCAGGATCATCGGAAGGCTTCGTCTTCCGCCGTGGCCAACACTTCCGCCACATCATCTAAGC
Organism: Nitrospira sp.; assembly: GCA_030123625.1. Lineage (NCBI taxonomy): Bacteria > Pseudomonadati > Nitrospirota > Nitrospiria > Nitrospirales > Nitrospiraceae > Nitrospira > Nitrospira sp. The sequence goes on along the minus strand of CP126121.1, from coordinate 177,909 downwards.
TACCGACGAGGCAACGACCTAGAGAGACGCCTTTGGTCCTGAAGGGTTTCTTGGACCGCGCTGGCGGTCCTAAGATCTCTTTAAGCCCCTGACGCATCGCATCGTTGACCACGGTCTTGAGACTCTCTTTGCGAACCTTCTGCGCGCGCTTCAAGAGCGCAGCCACGTCGCTATCAAGGCTCAGAGTCGTTCGCATACATCAAAGCATAGATGGATTGATGTCTTGATGTTAACAAGAAAGGCTGAGATGGTATCGGAGGCTGAGGGGAATAAGCGACTGTGTTGTCAAGTCCTTTGAAATCCGCACTGCCACGGAGTGTGATGTTTGATCATCGCATTCAAGATAGTCAGCAACTTTCGCATACAGGCGGTCAACGCCACCTTGACCGTCTTCCCCGCCGCGCGCAACCGCTGATAGAACGCTCGAATCACAGGATTGCACCGCGCCGCCGTCACGGCGGCCATATAGAGGACCGCCCGCACGGGGCCACGTCCTCCCCCGATGCGCCGCGTGCCGCGCCAGGTTCCGCTATCCCGGTTCAACGGGGCCACGCCCACCAGCGCCGCAATCGCGCGGCGGTTCAACGTTCCCAGCTCCGGCAAGTCTGCCAGTATGGTGCGGCTCAGCACCGGCCCGACGCCCGGCACACTCTGCAGCACGTCGTCCTGCTCACGCCAGATCGGGCTCTGTCGGATCTGCTGCCCCAGCGTCGACTCCAGCTCCGCGACCCGCTGCGTCAACCATTCCATATGGGCGTGGATCTCGATCTGCATGTCGCGCGAAGCGCGGGTGTGTCGGTTCTGTTCCGCTGTCAGCATGGTCAGCAGTTGACGCCGGCGATTCACCAGCGCTTCCAGTCGGCGTGTGGCCTCATCCGGCAGCGGGCGGGCAATGGGCCGCACCGCTTCGGCAAACTGCGCCAGCACCGCGGCGTCCAGCGCATCCGTCTTGGCCAGTTGCCCCGTGGCCTTCGCGAAATGCCGAACTTGCCGGGGATTCACCACGGCGACTGGCAGGGCCGCAGCGGCCAGCTCACTTGCGACATTCAGCTCCAAGCCACCGGTGGCTTCCAGCACGACCAACGTCGGCTGCACGCGACGAAGTCGCCGGACCAGTCGGCCAATCCCACGGGCAGTATGCGGGACGGTCCACCGGGCGCTCGTGGGACGACACGCCACATCCAACTGAGCTTTCGCGATATCAATACCGACATACAGAGACACGGCCATGTTCACCTCCGTCCTGACCCGATCTTGCATCCAATGCGGGCTTTCGGGCCCATGCGACTGTTCGGGTTCTTGGCAAAGAAGGACAGGATGCGCCATGCTTATTCTCGGTCTTACAACCTGGTGCCTATCGGGCTATCGCTGTCCTGGACCAGCACCAGCATGAGCCTAACATACAAGGGGCCTATCATCTGTTTGGGTGCAATCCTGGCGAATCCCGCCCGAATTCTTAAACAAGGGTGGTCGCCCGACCGGACGGGTTAGGATATGAAAAGCAAAGTAAACAGCAGCAAGGCAGGCACGGCGAGACATGTAGAATCCCATTGAATGCACGAATCAAGGCTTGACCCCCCTCTTGACCTTCAAGAGCCGTATTAAGGTAGAATAGCTAGCTTTCCTACTTTGTCTATTTCAAACGATACGCCACCTTGATCTTTCACTTTGATGGCCACATCGAGATCGGATCCGGGTTTTGCTTCCGAAGGCACAGCGAACTGTTCATTAATTTTCCCGCTGATTCCGGACTTAGTTACGGGACCAATCGTGGAGGGTTTGAAACTGAGTATGTATTCGTACGGTGGTTTGCCACCAATAATATCTGCAGTAACATTGAACTTGTCTCCGGTTTTTGCTGTGGATGGGGAAATCAGTGCCTGGGAGACTGCTAAGGAGTGAGTCTCGTGTTGTTGAGTTGGAATTGTTGTTGAGCCGAAATAGAAACCTACAATAGTCCCGAGAACACCAATAAGAGTACTCAGTACTTCTTTCGCTTTCCCAAACTTACCATCGGCATCCCTGTTCTCAGTGACAACCATGAACACTGTTAAGATCAGCGCTATTCCTACAGTAGTGACTGCGACAAGAAAGGTGATCAGGCCTCGTGCTACTTCAGTAACAGCAAGTTCGCGCAAGAGAGTTGCTTGTGAGCCACTAGAAAACGGTGTGAACGGCCAGAAGATTGACGCAATGATGAGAACAAATGTGGCAGCAGTAAAAATGGCAGCTATGACGGGAAGATTTGCGGCCATCCATGCTTTTAATCGTTCTGTCTTTGAGTCTGTCGCCTCACGAGGACTCTGGACGACATTTCCTTTTTCAGCACCTTCCTGTGGCTGCTCGGAATCATTGCTCATGAATGCTCTCCTATCGACAAGATCGCTTCGAAGAGCCAAGCAGAAATAGAGAAAGACCTCTGGCGCATTTCTTTAGTTTCCATCAGATCGGGCATCTCTTTAGGCCCGTGAGAGCGTTCACTTATTGAGCAACAATTTTCCATGAACCATCGTTTGTCTTTTCGCAGCGTACATGTGTGGCCTGGTCCCAGTTGATAAATCGCTGGACATATTCACCAACGTTGCGTTCAGGTACATTAGACATCGTTCCATCATCGTTTGCCATGGAATTACCTCCTCTGTTTCGATCGATTGGGTTTGAGTAGTTCATCAACAGCGCAATGGCAATGATGAGAATGTCGTGAATCGTAAATTAGATTGGTAATTAGAAGCGAAAGACCTTTGGCTCTTAACCATTCTCGTAAACGGGTTGTATTGGTTTTGGTGTCGAGTTCTAGCCACCTATGGAGCTGTCCTGATGCAGATAATCGAGGTCGTTGTCTTCTTTTAGTGGCCACTTTTCGTTTTCCCAAGGCCATTACCGGTCCTCCTTTTTCGAACATGAAATACTCAGGGCAGTTATTGCTTTTGGTCGGATTGAAGAATGCTCGGCTGAGGTGACAAAAATCGTGTTCTTAACCGTTATGCCTTGCCCGTTTAGCCAGTTTCTCAGTTTGGAAGGATTGGTCTGATCAGCATCAAGCCAGGTAGCCAGGCACTTGCTGTTTTCGTCTGGCCTATCGGTATAGGTGACCAGTAAATCCGGATCTATCTTTCTCAACATCGCCAGCCGGACTTCCTTGCGAAGACTTAAGTTAGTCGCTGCCTTTCCAGTTGCAAAGTACTGTAGGTGATCAAAACCACTCTTATCAGGCGACGACATCCTGCCTTCATGATCTATGGTGGCCAAGAAAGAACTCACATCTGCCTTATATGGCTTCGTGATTTCTGGTTTGCGTGGATCTTCGGCGCAGGGCTCATTTGTGACAAATATTGGTGCCCATGCTAACTCCTTTCTGTTGTACCCAAGACGTACCGTGTCAGGAACATAGCCTGTCAATCCAGACCATGCTGCCTTGAGGCCAAACGCCGTATCCGTTCCAAAAATGAATGGACGGTACTCTCCGGACGAACCAAGACCGAGCTCTTTGTCGGCTCTAAAAGCACTCTTGCTTTTTGGTTGATTGGACAGACACAAAGAGGACGATTCGATCTTTACCGGGCCTGCCGTCTCGTCTCCGTATAGCGCAGTCATCGTTGTGGCAGCGTCGCCACCCGCGAAAGTTGCAGAGATATTGTAGAACATTCCGAATATTCCTGTTCCAGCGGAACGGAAGCTCGCTAGCACTGCTGGTGTTTTCCCTCCCTCAAACGTCGGTTCAAGTACGGCTTCCCGTCTAGCGATCGAAATTTCAGCTGTTGGCGGCTTACTATCGACATCGATGCCGACATTGGACTTAGTCATGAACAGCACGTGTTCCTCTAGAGCGGAGCATGCGGTTACCATCGTAGCTAGTGGTAGTAAGCCCAAAGCCCTAACCCATCTGTTCACCTGGCACCTCCCGATAATTAGGGACCATCTGTCGTTTCTCGTAACGGCCACTCGGATCCAATTCGGAGATTAAGCAAATCTCCCCGCGGCCATTCGAGTCGTACTGCTGTGCTCTTGTCTGTGATCTCGACGAGTTGGCGCTTCTCCCATCCGATGGTTAGAGACGTGCCTGGGTCTCCGACGCCAATTGATAGGCCTGACAAAGCTGTCCCGCGCACTGTTGCTTTTAAATTTTCCCGTGGTGTTGACGCTTTCAACATCATGTGTCCAATGCCCCACACATGCTCTGATTGAGTATCAGCATCGTAGTAGTGAACGGCACATCCGCTACTAAGGATGATTATGCCAATCAATCCGACTCGAAGGTTCAATATGTTCCCTACGCCGATATTTGGAGGACTGATGCTATTCATTCTCTTTGGCACAATGCCTTCCAGGTAGTTTATGCACTAATAATCTTTTGATCAGCAAAGAACGGGCCACGCCTGAATCCATGAACATCATGTGAATTCTCAGGCATTGTGCTGTTGCTTGCGAGACGGAGCCTCGCGAACTGAATCTCTTTCGATTCAAGGAGTATCCAAATGGATTCATGGCTCTTACTCTGAACGACCGGACGACTGAGTTGCCATTCAGACATACACTAGCCTGAAGCACGTAGAGGAAAACCGAATGTCAAACGTGGCAGGATGGTAGCGCCGGAGAAAAAGCAAAGAAATAATTCGTTGGTTTAGGGATGTACAGATCTACTGTATAGGTGCGTTGAGATCCAACGGCAGCTAAGGCCTAATGGATTCTTGATATGTCGGGTTATGGTGAGAATTCGACGATGATTGTGATTCTTGAGCCTTCTGGATCAGCTCGCCTCAATAATCGGCTCAACAATCCATTTCCCAAGTCGACGAAAGTCGTCATCGAAGGTGAACGCCGTTCTGATGCCGAGCCGTTTCATGATGGCGAAACCGGCGCACTCCACAAAGCTGAATCGCTTATAACGCAGTCTCTATGTGAAAACAATGTCTTGACGATGATGTAACTGACAGAAAAGCTGGCCTTGTCGTCACTCAGCATCGCTTTCTCACGACTGGCAGACTCTTACTGTGTCGTGGCGATGGCAAAACCGATTGTGCGGCAGCAAGGCCGGACGGAGCCGCGACCTCCATAGACACTTCTGCGTTTGTTACCTGGATAGAGGGGAACCGTCTTGCGGCAGCAGCGCTGCGTCGAGCTGAGCTCGATGTGCCCGCAATGCCCGTTGAGCTTCGGCGATGGCGCAGGGGGTAAAGGTAATGCTGTCGCCGGGGGCCAGTTGTGCGGCAAGGGGAAGATCGGCTGAGATCACCACGGCGATTTTGGGATACCCGCCGGTGGTTTGTCGGTCGGCCATCAGGAGAATTGGTTGTCCATCAGATGGAACTTGCAAGGCTCCCATTGTGATGCCGTCGGAGATGAACCGCATGAATCTCTTGGGAGCAATCTTTGGTCCAGTCAACCGATATCCCATGCGATCCGACTGAGGAGAGACGGTATAGGTGACATCTGTCAACGTGACGAGTGATTGTTTCACAAAGAAGTCTTGTTGCGGGCCAGGAATGATGCGAAGGGTTATGGACCGTTCGTAGCGAGGGAGTAGTCGGTCGGGAAGTCGCTTGCCGATCAAACGGTTTATGGACTTCCCTGGCTGCCCACCAGACAAGATGTCTCCCGGTCTTAATGGCCGTCCTTGGAATCCACCGGTTTCGCTTGCACAATGTGTCGAGCGGCTACCGAGAACCAGTGGAACGTCGATGCCGCCGACGATAGCGAGGTATGCACGAGAACCGGTCCGCTTCGTGCCGAAGCTCAACCGACTGCCGTGTGGCGCCAGAATGCTTTGCCAAAGCGGAATGGTATTGCCGTTGATGGTCGGGGAGAGGTCTGCACCGGTGATGGCAATGGCGGTGTCTCGTTCAAACTGAAGTTCAGGCCCTTTCAGGGTAAGTTCGAGCACTGCGGCCTGGTCTGGATTCCCCACAAGGCGATTGGCGACCACCGCAGAAAAAGAGTCCATCGCGCCGGCGACGGGGACTCCATATTGCTGGTAACCGTATCGTCCCAGGTCTTGCACCGTGGTCAACCATCCGCCCTTGACCACTATGACGCGACATGATTGACGATCCATCATGAGTCGCAAGGCTTACCAATATGGATACCGGACGATTCAATCTCATGTCGAATGAGGCGGGCGAATTCGACGGCGTGCGGCGTATCGGTATGGACGCACAGACTGTCTGCCTGTAGATCGACTCGTCGTTTCTCGATACTCATGACGTATCCGTTCAGGATCTCGTGCAGTTGCCGGCGAACGTGTTGTTCGGTCTGCAGAACAGCATCAGGTCGGGAACGTGGAACTAATGTCCCATCAGACCGGTAGGCTCGGTCGGCAAAGGCCTCTTGAACAACAGTCAAACCGGCATTCTGTCCGCTCTCAACTAAGACTGATCCCGCGAGGGCGAAGAGGAGGAGGTGTCGGTCGAATGCTGCGACGGCTCGGGCCACCGCATCGGCCACCGCCCGATCCCTGGCCGCCAGGTTATAGAGCCCGCCATGCAGCTTCACGTGGGTCAACGTCAGATGATCCGATGCCAACACGTCGGCCAGCCTGTTCACTTGCATGGTCACTAACGATTCGACCTCTGATGGAGAGGCACGGCGGTCGTGACGCCCGAAATCCTGTGTGTCCGGAAAACCCGGATGTGCGCCGATTGCGGTTCCCTGTTGCGCGGCCAGTCTTGCGGTCCGGCGCATGAGATCGGGATTGCCGGCGTGCCCGCCGCACGCGATATTGACGGACGTGAGCAGCGGCATGAGTTGGGCTTCCCGAGCCGACCACTCCTCGCTTTCGTACTCACCCATGTCGCTGTTCAAATCAATGGTCCTCATCCGGTGCCTCACGGCTCAGACGATCGAACTCCTCTCTGTCGATCGGTCTGAATTGAACCAGGTCGCCCGGCTTCAGCAGAAATGGAGTCGGGTTGGTCCTGCGATAGAGAGGTGTGGGGGTTCGGCCGATCAGTCGCCAGCCGCCCGGCGTGACAATTGGATAGATGCCCGTCTGGCGGTCGGCGATGCCGACCGATCCCGCCGGGACCTTCGTACGAGGTGTGGAGAGTCGAGGGATGGCCAGACGTGTAGGGACGAGCCCCAGGTAAGGGAAACCGGGGCTGAACCCGAGCATGTAGACGCGATAGCGAGGCGATGCGTGCAGAGTCACGGTTTGCTCGGGTGATAGGTCGGCGAAGGCTGCGACATCATCCAAGTCAGGTCCCCATGTGCCGCCATACAAAACCGGAATCTCATGGAGAGTGCCCTGCTGTTCGGCCTTGCCTGGTGTGGGTCGAGGCAAAGCCTTCAGTCTATTGACCAAGGCGGCTGAATCCCACTGGAGTGGATCAAAGTGAACGGTGATCGATCGGTAGGTTGGGACAACATCAAAGATTCCGCTCCAACCTTGATCGACAATGGCTTTCCCAAAGCCGACGACTCGGGCGTTGATCCGAGGATCGATCTCGTGGCCGAATTCGATCATGATTGCCGAGTCGCCAAGCGGCAGGATGCGGAACATCCTTGTAGAGGTGCGACGCGGACGTCTTGATTGATCAGAACCAGGCATTGGTCGCGGAATAGTCTTCTACCCTAACCGGTTTAAGGAAGGAGGTAAAGGAGGTACAAGCGAGGGCTTCGCGTGGATTGACTCCCTCCTGCATGAGTCGTAGTCTGTGCCCTGCGTCGGCCCCAGCGGGCTCAGGCTGCTGAAAAACTCAGTTGATGCCAACAATGTGGCCGGTAATTTCCGTTCGGTGCTAACGCCAGAGAACTTCAGGATGCTCAAAAAGGTTGTCCAGCAAGGTCGCAGCGAACGAAGAGGCGAGGCGTACACTTCGGTACGTTGAGCCTCTGAGCGATGCGAGAACGCCGCTGGCGGACTTTTTCAGCATCCTACTAGGGCCTGTTAACACTAATGACCCTGTTTATGCGATACTGCGCACATGGAAATCACCGACGCCCAGTATCGCCACATCGCGCCGTGTTTGCCGACGCCACGCGGCAACGTGACGCTCGACAATCGACACGTTCTGAACGCCATCTTGTACGTCGCCGAGCAGGGGTGCAAATGGCGCGCGCTGCCCAAGCGGTTCGGCAACTGGCACACCATTTATACTCGCATGAATCGGTGGTCGAAGAGCGGGGTGCTGGATCGCGTCTTTGCACAGTTGCAACATACTCAGATCATCCGCGTGAAGATCGAAGCCGTGGCTTTAGACAGTACCATCGTCAAGGTCCATCCGGATGGGACGGGGGCATTAAAAAAAACGGCCCGCAAGCCATTGGCCGGTCCCGTGGCGGATGGACGACCAAGATTCATCTGGTTGCCGCGGATGCTCGAACGGCCATAACCTTTGCCCTGTCCCCGGGCCAGGCCCACGATGCACCGGAGGGACGAAAGCTGTTACAACGCGTCGGGAGAATGCCGCGCCCGATCCCCCTATTGATGGATCGGGCGTATGAAGGCAATGCGACGCGGCACCTGGCCTTGGAGTTAGGCTATGTGCCAGTGGTGCCGCCCAAGCACAATCGGCTCGCGCCATGGGAATATGACCGAGCCATGTATAAACGACGCAATGAGATTGAACGGCTGTTCCGCCGGCTCAAGGGATTTCGGCGCATCTTCTCGCGGTTTGAAAAACTCGATGTCATGTTCGTCGCGTTCATTCATTTCGCATTGATCGTCGAAGGCTTGCGTTAGTGTTAACAGGCCCTAGGAGAAGGGAGCGTATCGGCGGAAGGAGCCACTATGGCAAAGCCTACACGCAGAAGACGAACCGTTTCATCATCACGACGAGCGAGGAGTCGCCGAGATGCGCGAGATGCGAAGGACTTGCAAGGCCGTGAAGACGTAGCTGCCTATTCCTATCGCGAAGACCAGATCGAAGAGGCTCTGGCGACGGGCAAGAACGCCGACCAGTTGAAGGCGTATTTTGGCGACGCGCAGTATCAAGAGTTGCAGCAGTTGGCGAAGGAAACCAGGCGCCGGAGTGTCCGAGGTGGGCCCCGCGTGCTCATCCTTCCCGGCATCATGGGATCGACGATCGGAAAAGAACGTCCGATTCTTGACGATGTGCTGTGGTTTGACCCGGCCGATATCATGCTGGGACACCTCACTCAACTTGCCCTCAATGGATCGACCAACAAGTACACGGCACTGGGGGCGATTCCCTTAGCCTATACAGGCCTCAAGCTGCGGTTGAAGCTCGCCGGGTTCGACGCGGATTTTCACTATTACGATTGGCGTCAGGGTCTGGATGTATTGGGAAATGGATTGGTGAGCAAACTGCGGGAAGAGAGCGCGGAGCAGGTATGGCTTGTGGCACACAGTATGGGAGGCTTAGTCGTACGAGCGGCTATCGAGCGGGACTCGTCTGCCACGAAGAAAATCAACCGACTGGTGATGCTCGGCACTCCGAACCATGGATCGTTCGCGCCGGCGCAAGCGATTCGGGGTGTGTATCCCGTGGTGAAGCAGGTCGCCGCCATCGATCCCATGCACGATGCGGAAGAGCTTTCGTCCCTCGTCTTTACGACGTTTCCCGGCCTGTACCATCTGCTTCCGACCAAGGAGGTGTTTCACGATGTCGATCTGTTCGACCTCGCCTCCTGGCCGACCAAAGGCCCCAAGCCGCAGCAGCCGATCTTGACAAAAGTACCGTCGGTGCAGCAGTCCCTGGCGCCTGCCGACAATCGATTTGTTCTCATCGCCGGTGTGAATCAGGAAACGGTCGTCGGCTTGAAGCTGCGTGGCAATGAATTCGTGTACGAACAGTCCATGGAAGGCGATGGGACGGTGCCGAAGGCGTTTGCCGAACTGGCAGGCACGAAGACGTATTACATCGAAGAATCCCACGGCAGCTTGCCCAACAATCGCCTTGTCGCTCAAGCGACCATCGAAATCATTCGGCAGGGCGATACGTCGCTGTTACCTCAACAGTGGGCGCCGATCCGACGCAGCCCGACTCGCACGGTTCGTGAGCAGGCGCTCCGAGCACCGGCCTATGGAGGCCGCCAGGGAAAGGAGTTGACTGAGCAAGACATCCGTCACGCTTTGGACGGCTTTGTTGCTCCGGACAGTCGGGATCAGCCGGTGGTCGGCGACGCGGCGCTTACCATCGGAGCGGCGCACCCAAGCCTGCTTGAGCAGCCGTTACATCAAGTGATCGTCGGCCGACGGAGACAGCAACGGCTCGACATTCGACTGGCGTTGGGCAGTATCACGGAGTTGGACAGCCGCGCCTATGTTTTAGGCATCTACCGCAACGTGGCGCCCAGCGGCCCGGCGGATGCGCTCGATGAGCGGATGAACGGCGCCATTAAGGATTTCACGACAAGGCGGATGTTCAGCGGCAATGTGGGCGAGATATTCGTGATGCCCACCGGTCGTCACCCCCTCCAAGCGGATTTCATCATCTTTATCGGGCTCGGCGACTTCGATCAGTTCAGTAATACGGTCTTGCAAGTCAGTGCGGAGAATATCGTGCGCACCTGCATCCGAACGAGCGTCGAGGAATTCGGCACGGTGTTGCTGGGGGGACGAAGCGGTCAGGACATCGAGTCGGCCTTGCAAGATTTGCTGACCGGCTTTTTCAGAGCACTGAAAGATACCGATGGGGACCATTGGTTCAGGCGGATTACGATCTGTGAAATGAATCCTCAGCGCTATCAAGACATCCGATCGGCACTCTTGCGGCTTTCCAGTACGCCGCTCTTCGAAGAAGTAGAAGTTACGTTCGACGAGGTGCGGCTCAAGCCTCCGTTGGTGCCCAGTGTGCTGCGTGCATCGAAAGGGCCCGAGCCGGCCTACCTCCTGGTTCGGCAGGAGGCATCCGCTCAGGGCAAGGGCTCGATCGGCTTGACGTCGTCTATCCTGACGCCAGGATCGAAGGCCAGTGTCATCACGGATACGCAACAACTGAAGAGCGACGCTCTGGATAAGCATTTAGCGAAGCTGGAGTCTCCTTCGCTCAGTCTTGATGCGATGATTCGGTTCGGTGATGAGCTCGCGCAGCTCGTACTCCCGCAACGAGTCCTCGCGGTTCTCCCACAAGTGAAAGAGCAACATCTGGTGGTGGTGCATGATGCTCCATCCTCCCGCATACCCTGGGAGACGATCCGGGTGAACGGATGGGTGCCGGCGATCGATCAAGGTTTGAGCCGACGATATCTCGCCAGCAACCTGTCCGTGGCCAAGTGGCTGGAGCAGCGGCAACGCACCGAAAAGCTCACAGTCCTTCTCGTCGTGAATCCGACTCAAGATTTGCCGGGAGCTGAGAAAGAGGGGGAGCGAATCGAGAGCTTATTCGGCGGTGCTCAACCGGGAGTCGTCATGGAGAAGGTGCACGGTACGCAAGCCACGAAGGCCGAATTACTGAAGAAATTTCGATCCGGCGCGTATGATGTTGTGCATTATGCGGGACATGCGTTCTTCGATCCACACGCGCCGGCTCGCAGTGGAATTTTGTGCAATGGCAAGGAAGTCTTGAGCGGAGCAGATTTGGCCGCGATCGGCAATCTCCCCAGCCTCGTGTTTTTCAACGCCTGTGAAGCCGGCCGGATCAGAAAGCCGCCGGAAAAAAAGATTCAGAATTTGAATATCGAGAAGCGCCTCGAACGGACAGCGGGACTGGCGGAGGCATTCTTGCGAGGAGGTGTGGCCAATTATGTGGGAACCTACTGGCCGGTGGGTGATGAATCGGCTGGAGCGTTCGCGCAAACCTTCTATACGGAATTGTTACGGCAACAGACCATCGGAGCGGCACTCCTGGCTGGCCGCGAAAAGGTGCGGGTCGAGCTCGAATCAGTGGATTGGGCCGACTATATTCATTACGGCAGCTACGATTTTGCGCTGAAACAGCCGTAAATGCCTCTCTGTCCGCTGCCGACGATGGTCATCTGCCGGGGGATGACACTCGGCACCGCTAGCGTCTTTTGGCTGTGGTCAGAATCGATTGGGCCGCCGCAATGCCGGAGAGCGCCGCCCCCTCCATGAAGCCCTGCCATTCATAGAACGAGTTCGCATGTTCTCCGGCGAACAGCACATTGCCGACAGGCACACCCTCCAAGCCGGCCATCGTCGTAAATTGGCCGGGACGGTAGCAGGTATAGCTGCCTTTCGTAAATGGATTCGACGGCCAATGTTCCAGGTGGGCGAGATACTGTCCCTGTACGATCGTGGCGGCGTCGAGTATGCCGGGATAGATGACATTCAGGTCGTTCAAAAACCGCCGGACATTCGCTTGAACCGCGTGTGGACGCAAGCTTGCTCCCCGTGCGCCGCTGGAGTAGTCGATGAGTACGCCTCTCGTCTCCGTCCCTCGTGAAGGATTGGTTTCCCACGCCGTCTGCACGTTCCTGAGATCCGCGTAAGCCGTCCCGTTCGATCCCACAGCCCGCCACGGCCTGCCGGAAAAGCCGATCATCAGCTTGGCGTTGGTGCCGTAGCCGAGCGTCCGAATAGCCGTCAGTTGATTCAAGGGAATCGCAAGACTCGCGTCGAGTTCGACCTCACGTAGGACCGTGAAGGGGACGGCGAGCACCGTGACGTCGTGTGTTTTGATGGTCGTGCGGCCGCCGGTTTGGAGCGTCAGCTCGATGCGTCCGTCGCTGAGACGGCGGACTTGCATAAGCCTGCTCTCATAGGAAATTTGTCCCGCGACTTCTCGCGTCAGTCCTTCGACGATGCGGTCGTTACCGTCCGCCAGATGGTAACGCTCGTCACTGAAGACGCTGAAGGGAGTGAATGTCGAACGGGGCTCGGAGTGAATGAACAAGAGGAAATTCAGACAACTCTGATCGGCCGCTGCCAGTCCGTATTCCGCTTCATAGGCTGCGATGACGGCGGCCTTGGCCAGGGGACCGGCCGGGACGCCGGCTCCGTTGTGTCCTTCTAAGTAGGCCAGCAGATTCGTCCGATCCAGCGCGACATCGTCCGGGGTATGAGAGAGGGCCGAGACTTTTGGAGACAGACGATTCAGATCGCCCCGCGCGATCGACAAGAAATCGCGAAACTCGGCGATGATCGAGCATTCTGAATACCGTTGCCCGAGGAAATGGTAGACAATCTCACCGGGTTGATCGTGGTCGTCTTCGAGACCCAGGCCGAATCGTTCGGCATACCCCAATAAAGTCTTATGGGAGGTATCGATCAGCTCGCCGCCGCATTCCGCCACTTGACCGGGAAAGAAACCATGCAGCGACCGGCAGCGGCCGCCGGTTCGTGTCGTTGCCTCATAGATGGAGGCTCGAATACCTCGTGTCTTGAGCGTATCGGCGCAAGCCAGTCCGGCGAGCCCTGCACCGACAATACCCACCGACAGGGAGGAGGAAAGTGGCTTGGCATCGGTGATGCGAAGTGGAAAGCCCGTGATCGCCCCAAGGGCAAGCGTTGCACCGGTCGCTCCGGCGCCGAGCAAAAATCGGCGGCGAGAAATCGCCGGAATAGTCCGAGCCAGAGTCTGTTCTTGCAGCATTCCAACGGCATCCACAGCCGAACAACGTCGGCGGTCGGCCAGCAACGCAGCGGTCATCACACGCGCAAATGAACGGAATGCGGCGGTTCGAGCCATCAGAAACTCTTCCGCGTCTGTGGACAATGAGCGGCGTATCTTACCGAAGGGAAGGACACACGAAAAGAGGCATGCACATCCCGTCGCCGTCACTTGAATGTCGATCCCTTGGATGGTGAAATGACTGTGGAGGCAACCGATGCGATTGATTCCCGTCCATTCTTCCGGAGTTCGCGCGATCGGGTATGAGGAAGAGCGAAGGGTTCTGTATGTACAGTTTATCGACGGAGATCTCTATGAATACGATGAGGTTCCGGCGAGTGAGGTGATCGATCTGTTCCAGGCGAAATCCATCGGTCGGTTTGTGAACAAGCGAATCAAGCCCCGCTACGAGTACCGAAAACTCAAAGCGGCGTCATGATGTCGCGCAGCCGATCGAACTCCGTTCCAAAACCCTGCGTCGCAATAGGAAAAGGAAGAGGTCGCCATGTCTACCGTGAGGCTGAGGCTTGGTATACGAGGTCAAAATAGATTCGGATGTCTTATAAGACCGGCCGAGCGGCTAATCCATTGTGGAAGAAAATTGAGGAGACTCGGCCCCAAAAGATCGGCGCGAGGGAGCGTCAGCCCCCTCGTTCACTCTCGATCAAAACAGGTCGCGATGGGCTGATCCGGTGAGAAAAATCCGGCAGCACCATGGTCGATTGTTGCAGTTCGTCGACCACCGGATGGGAGCCCATGTCGATCGAACCCTTGAAGAAGGCGCCTTCCTCCATGGAAAAGGAGGGGGAGGAAACATCGCCGAGCAGGACCGCCGGCTTGAGCAGCTGGATCTTGCCGCTGGCGGTCACGTTTCCATGGATCTTCCCTCTGCTGACAATAGTCTCGGCAACAATCGAGCCTCGGACAACCGCATTTTCGCCGATGACCAGCATGCCTTTGGCGTGGATTTCTCCTTCAAAGGCACTATCGAGTTGGACGGTGCTGTGGAAGTGGACGATGCCTTTAAATGTGACGTCTTTCCCTAAAACGGTAAAGTTCCCGTTCTCTGACTCCATATCGCCTCGCTTTTTGTCCCACATGATGATCCTCTTTCAGAGTGGTTTCAAAAAAATAAAGGCTCACCATACAGCAGTCGGAAGCAAGAATCAAAGGCTGTTTTTGGGGGATTGGCTTGTATCCCAACGAGAAACGATACCGGAGGGCGTGCAATATTCCAGGCATAGGTGAATCGGTTTCCCGATCTCGGATGGAGTATTCGGTTGGGATCGCGTATGATCCCACCGTTCCACAACCGGCACGTATTTGGAGCCAGATGCGATGGATATCGTGGCGTCATCTCGATGGTTGGTCTGTATCGGGTGCATCTGTGCCGGACTCGGCGTGGCGGCCGGCGCGTTCGGATCTCATATGCTCAAAGGCATCCTGGATCAGCCCATGTTGGCCGTCTATGATACGGCGACCCGCTATCAGATGTATCATGCCTTCGGTATGGTCCTGAGCGGCTTTGCCGTCCGCATCGGCCGCGATGCGGGTGCGGCCAAGGCCGGATGGATGTTTTTGGCGGGAATCTTTTTATTCTCGGGTAGTCTCTATGGGGTTTCGTTATTGGGAGTACGCTGGCTTGGAGCGGTGACGCCGGTGGGCGGAGCGCTGTTCATTGTCGGCTGGTGCCTCTTGGCTTGGCGCGCATGGCGCTGGGCAGGCTGTTGAAAAAGTCCTCCAGCATTCAGGGAGGTCTAGGTTGAGGCTCAGGTTGAGGAATCGAATCCTCCCTCAGCCTTAACCTCGACCTCAGCCTGTTCGGTTTCGTTTGCTGCGGTTTTGCGTGCGAAGGCGCGTCTTGCGCGCCGAGGCTGGTGGGTGAAATGTCCAGCCGTTTTGAACATCCTGCTGATAAAGACGCCAAAAGGAATTCTAATCCTTCTGCTATTGCTTGCAGGGGGCCGTCCGTTTGCCGCTGATCGATCCCCATCCTCCAAGGCTGTTCGCAAAGGACCCTTCGATTTTCGTATTGTCTTTCGTGAACAGTAAACTGTCTTCTTGGATGTGTCCGTTGTGCTCCCATCGCAGGTAAATACTGTCGCCAAGGATGATCATTTCCGACGGGACGGGACTATTGGCCGGTACCTGTCCTTCAGGATGGAAGACGAGCGTGTTTTTTTGGTCTTCGTGGTGTTGGTGATTATGAATGGTCCATTGCCAGGTTCCGCATAGACGAGCGCGGCCTTTCGTCTGTCGGATACGTTCCTTCCAGCCATAGATATCCCACCAAGCGGCGGTCGCCCGCTGACTGGCTTCAAATATCGTACGCTCGGCCGCCAACAGCAGGTCGGTGTTTTGCGGATCGGAGGGCGATTGAGAATTCCGAAGGGACTGGTCCTCTTGGGTAAGGGGGGATAGGCCGGGGAGCGGGATCGTCTTGCTGTGGCCGCGCAACCATTCTTGTCGTGCTGCAGGAAGTGAGAGTACGGCAGGAGACGGTCCTGCAGCATGGCGAATGGAATCGGCAAACTGCCATGTGGCCAGCGCCGCCATCAGTTCATGGACGGACTGGGATAATTCCGCCAACCTCAGTTCTTTGGCCATTTTACTCGGGAGTTTCTTCGCTCCCAATGCTCCCGCTGCATCGTTGAGTCCGAGCGCGGGCCCGACTTCCGTTGTGAACAGTTGCAGGGCTCTCTCATCCGAGTCGATCGTAGCCAGCTGGTCGGCCCGTTGACTCACCACGTCGGTCAGCAGGGAAGGAGACACGGTTCCCTCTGCCACGGCGAGAGAGGGGGCGAGCATCGAGCACATCATGATCGGGAGCAAGCCGATCACGGCACGGCGATAGACTGAGTGGCTCCGGCCGGAAGGTCGTTCGATCGCGATCCTGATGGAAGGCTGATGGTGCACTGAGGAGCGACGTTCGGTCATGTTCCTTGAAAGCAAGACTTCAAGAAGCTGACGGTTCGTTCCCAGGCGAGGGCCGAACTGTCGGGATCGTAGGCGTGCGGCTTCATATCATTACAGAACGCGTGGGATGCGTCGGGATAGAGATGAATCTGGACTCGCTTGGCATAGTCGACAGAGGCGGTGCGCAATTGCTCGACGTCGTCCTGAGTGGCCCAGGAATCCTTTCCTGCTTGATGGTACAGCACCGGTGAAAAAAGGTCCTTCATCAGCTCTTTGGGAACGACCGTCTTGCCGTAGTACGAGACGGCCGCGCGCAGCCGTTTCCGATGGCAGGCAAAGCGGAGCGCGTAAGACCCTCCCATTCCATAGCCGACCACGCCATGGATATTTCTCTTCACGACCTGGCTTGTATTGAGATACTCGCAGCAGGAATTGATATCCGTCATGATATGCGCGTCGTTCTGGCGTTCCAGCAGAGCGGCCGCGACGTCATCATCGGCGGTCACCATGCCTCCCAACCGGCCGTAGAGATTCGGAATAATCACCGTATAGCCTTCACAGGCCAGCCGGGCGCCGAGATCTTTCATTTGTCCGGTCAATCCCCACCGGTCATGCAGCAGGACGACTCCCGGATAGGTTCCCGGTTGTTGTGGCCAGAAGAGAAGGCAATCAATTTGGTGTCCCTTCGGTATCTTGCTCTTGAAGTAAGGGTCCACCATCTGATCGGTCAGTGTGGGGATCGGCACGCCGCTTGGGAAACGGGCTGTTCCCGTTCCAATCTGCTCAAGTGTGAACGGAGCCGTCTGTATTGTGGACATGGTCGAGATGCTCTACCGAAGAGGCTTTGAGACCAACATGATGTTTCGTTACTATATGAAGCCGCTTGCGGGAATGTCAACGGACCGCATTTTGGCTAAAGACGGGAGCAGATGGCATATGGCTTATGGCACGGAATCGGAAATAACGCTAAGCGAGCACCTCATTATTGTTCTGATCCGTTTCCGTGCGATACGAGAGTGGCGTCGGCGGGGAGCAATGTTTATAAAGCCTGTGGAGTGCGGTGGACAATAAACCAATAGGGGTCGGGCTGATCGGCGTCGGCCGTCATGGGGCCCGATATGCCCAGCACCTTGTTCAGGATCTTCCAACGGCTTCCCTCAGAGCCGTGTGTCGACGACATTCTGAACAGGGCTTTCACATATCGGGTGCCGAGTCAGTCAAGGTCTACGGCGACGCTCGATCGCTCATTGCCGATCCGATGGTCGATGTGGTGGTCGTGGTCGCTCCTCCCATCTACGCTTCCGAAATCTGCGGACTGGCCTCTCCAGCCGGTAAACCTTTGTTGATCGAGAAACCATTGGCGACGACGGTATCGGATGCCCGTACGATAGTGGCTCAAGCTTGCGAAGCCGGAGTTCCCTTGATGACGGCGCAAACCCTCAGGTTCGATCATACGATTCAGCACATGAAGAGGTTCCGACCTTGTATCGGACGTTCCCAACAACTGGATGTAGTGTTCCACATTGAGAGACGACAAACGGCTCCCGACCATGCCGACGGCTACGGCAAACGGGGAGCCGTGCTGGAAATCGGAGTCCATATGATGGACCTGATTCGATTCCTTACCGGGGAAGAAGTACAGCATGTAGAGTGCACGATGGACTGTCTTCCACCGAGCGCGCCGGAAACGAGGGCTTCTATTCATCTCACCACGGCGGGAGGAACGACCTGCCGGATAGAAATCGCCCGAGTCTTGGGATCACGCGCCGGGCGAGCGATATGGATTGGTTCACAGGGGCGGATGGAAGCCGACTGGATGCATCGCCGAATTCGCTGTGTGGATCATACCGGTGTTGAGACGATGAATGCCGAGCCTCCTCCGTCGCAGACCGTTCTCTACACCCTGACGGCTTTTTTGCAGGCGGTGAAAAACAATTCCCCAATGCCCGTCACGGGGGAGGATGGGTGTCGCGCCGTGGAAATCGCCGACGCCTGTTACCGGTCCGCACAAGCAGGAGGCGCACGGATATTGCTCAAGGCTGAGGCTGGAGGTTAAGGCTGAGATAAAGTTGCTTCAGCCTCAGCCTCAACCTTAGCCTTCAGCTTCTAGCTTCTAGCCTCATACCTCTCATTTACGGTTCCGCTACGATATGCGTATCCGTCTCCTCGACGCCGTCGATCGAATGGATCTTCGTGATGACGACATCGGAGAGCGCCCGTTCATCTTGTACGCTGATGAAGACAAAAATATCCGGACGGCCGAAACAGGAGTGAGCCTGTTCCACGCCGGATATGCGTTTCAGCGCGCCGACCACGTCTTTGGTTTTTCCCGCTTTCACTTTGATGAGAATGTAGGCTCTGGTTGCCACGTGTCCCTCCTTCTGGCAGGATGCCGAAAAAGTCCGCCAGCGGCGTTCTCGCAAGACACCGCCGCCTCACCATCTCGGCGGCGTTCACAAGCGTGCCGCGCTTTATTCAGCGCGGCGTGAACCTCAGAGGCTCAACGTACCACCGGGAAAGAGCTGCAAAGCAGCTCGGGGCGGTGGGTGAAAATGATTACGCCTCGCCTTTTCGCTTGCTGCGGCCTTGCTGGACAGCCTTTTTGAGCATCCTGCTGTTATTCTTGCGTTAGCACTGTACGGAAAATTCCAACCATATTGTTCGCATTAACTGAGTTTCTACAGCCCTCTGGGTGTCGTCGTTCGAGAAGCCCGCTTCGCCGCGTGGCGAGGTGAAGCGTATGTAGCACACTCTCTCTCGTTGTTGCGAGATACGAGATACCCTTCACGAGATACATGATTCACTGTCCCGGCGCTCCCGGCATGGCCTTTCGATGGTGAGCATAGACCTCTTCAAAATGTTGCCCTCGCGCGGCCAGCGCCGAGCGGCCGTCTCGTACGAGCTGCATGAATCGCCTGAAATCATCGACCGATAGGTTGAATCGTCCAAACCCGGTTGCCAGCCGCTCCAGCTCTTCCGTGGAGGTGCGCTGGTCCGCATCCGCGAGCGCTTCCAATAGTTCTGCGGTCCATCCGCTTGCGCGAAATCGTTCGAGCAGGGTGGTGGCCTCTTCGCCGTATGTATCGGCAAGGGCGCGCTGCGCAAAATCCAGCACAGGGGGGTCCGTGCCTTTTGCGAAGGCGGATTGGAACTGGATGACGGACTGAATGATACGATCCGCTTCCCGGCTGCCTTCCGGTGGAAGCACCTGTGCCTGTTCAAGTGTCGCGAGAACCGCCATAGCCGATCCGACATGCGGCGAGGCGCGCTGGGGCCGCTGCACGGGGATGAGGGAGATTTCGCCCGCCACGAGCAAGGAAGAACCGTATTCGAGGGGAGAACACAGCACGAGAGAGAGGCTAAAGGCGAAGACCCGGCAAGCCTGGTGGTTGAGTCGCGACCGATTCGAAGGGATGATCCCCTCTGGGGTAGACCAGAGGCGCATGGGCGGATTATACAGTGTCGATGGGAGCGGTGCCAGTGAAGACCCGGCAATCGACTACTCTATTGAAACCCCCTTAGAGACTTCCTATAATTGCTCGGTTTGGCCGCGGTCCAAGCCCACATTATTCGCCGGCGGTTGCCACAGAAGCGTCCATGGATAATGTGGGGGAGATGAGAAAGGCAGTATTTTCATGCTCGCCAAGGTGAGGAGCGCGGCGCTCGTCGGTCTCGACGCGCATCTTGTGGATGTCGAGGTCGATATCTCCGGCGGTCTTCCGCAATTCTCGGTCGTCGGGCTGCCCGACGCAATCGTCAAGGAAAGCCGTGACCGAGTGCGCTCCGCACTCAAGAACACGGGATTTCACTTTCCTGCCAAACGAATCACCGTCAATCTCGCTCCCGCCGGCGTCAAAAAAGAGGGATCGGGACTGGACCTTGCGATCGCCGTCGGGATCCTCGTCGCCGAAGAAGTCATCCCTCGGTCGGGGCTGGAGAATCGAGTGCTCGTCGGAGAGTTGTCGTTGGACGGACGCGTGAGACCGATCATGGGCGCACTCTCTTTTGCGCTCGTGTGCCGAGCCGGGTACGAACTCTTGCTGCCGGCCGACAATGGCCCTGAAGCTGCGTTGGTGGACGGCGTCAGTGCCTATCCCCTCCATAGTCTCACGGAAGCTGCGGAGTTTCTGAAGGGCAACCAAACCATTGTGCCGAGCCGGTCGAACCCCGACGTGCTGGGGGTGGCCCGAACGGCGGAGGATGAAGACTATACGGACGTCCGCGGGCAGGACCATGCCAAGCGGGCATTGGAAGTGGCCGCATCCGGTGGACACAATGTGCTGATGGTCGGTCCGCCCGGCTCCGGCAAGACGATGTTGGCACGCCGACTGCCCTCGATCCTTCCGCTGTTGGAATCGGAAGAGGCCATTGAAACGACGCGTATTCACAGCGTCGCCGGGCAACTCGCTCCGGACCGGCCCTTGCTCACAGTGCGCCCTTTCCGCGCTCCTCATCACAGCATCTCCGATGCCGGTCTGATCGGAGGAGGCACTGTTCCAAAGCCCGGCGAAGTCTCCCTTGCGCATAACGGCGTCCTGTTTCTGGACGAGTCTCCCGAGTTCAAACGGGGCGTGCTGGAGGGATTGCGGCAACCGTTGGAGGATGGACATGTGATTTTGACCAGAGCCAGCGGAACCTTGAGATATCCCGCCCGATTCATGTTGATTGCCGCGATGAATCCTTGTCCGTGCGGATATTATGGGGATCGAACCAGACCCTGTATTTGTACCGGCACTCAGATTCGTCGGTATCGCGCGAAACTCTCCGGGCCGATGCTGGATCGGCTGGATATCCATCTGGATGTGCCGCCTGTTCCGGTCCGAGAGCTCCGTACCGAACTGCCCCCCTCGGAGGGGTCGGCGGCAATCCGATCGCGTGTCGTCGCGGCTCGGGAACGCCAGCGGCGGCGTTACCGCAACGATGGGATCTATACAAATGCGCAGTTGAAGCCTCGGATGGTAAAGCGGTATTGTGGGCTTGATCAGCCGGCTCAAGAGCTGCTCGAGCACGCGATGGCAAGGCTGCGGCTGTCGGCACGAGCGCATGGGCGTATTCTTCGGGTCGCGCGTACCATTGCCGATTTAGCCGACTCGGATACGATCGAGACCGTGCACATCGCGGAAGCCATTCAATACCGTTCATTCGACCGCAATCCAGACATGTGAGGCTTCGGTGGCATCCCTCAAAGTATTTCTCTGGTGGTTTGTCGTGGGCGCGACGATGGCGTTGGCCGTCATCTTGGTGCAAGGAGGCATCCGGGAAGTGATGCAAGCTCAAGGATCTGTGTGGGAATTGAAACTTGTCGAGCTGCTGACCACGATCATCGGCGGAGGGTTGCTGGGCGGTTGCATCGCGTTGATCCTCGATCGGATCAAGAAATCGTAATTGCGGATCCGAATCTTTCCTCAGTGTTTTCCTTACAGTGGTGCCGGACGGGCGGCCTCTTAGGGCCGGTTGCGCTGCTCTAGCCGATCGGTTGATTCCTTGCTCACTTGCATACAGGTCTTTCCTGCTTCGGGCCATACTCTCGCACCGACTTCGGATCCACATACCCGCATTCGAGAAGTTGATATGAAGACGGAGGTTGCGGAGGCCACGAAATAAGTGTATAAGCCTCCCGCCGCATCCTGTTCCGCGCAGTGCACGAGGCCTCTCCATGGCGCTGTTCCATAGATGCCGGATGCCGTTCCGGCGCTTTCTATCGACGACGTCCTTCCCTTTCTCCTCATTCCGCAATCGTCCTCAAACGCCGTGTTGTTCCGGCAGGTCGGCAGGGTAAGCGATGCCGCGCAACGACCAGGCCGTTCGGCAGCTCATCGTTCTCAAAAAATTGGAATTGTCCAGGCATGGATTGACGTTGGAACAACTCGCCGAATCGATCGATCCCTCGGCAGCCCGTCATTCTCGAACGTTGCGGAGAGACCTCGACGCGATCGAATCGGCCGGGTGGCCCCTGCAGACGGAAAGGATTGACGGGCGGACGCGGTGGAAACTGTTGGAAGGAGCGCGCCAGGCGCCGGCCTTGCGTCTATCGACCACGGAGGTGATGGCGCTGACCCTCAGCCGCAAGCTCATCGCACCCCTTGAAGGCACCGTCGTGCATGCGTCGTTGCAATCGGCGTTGAACAAAGCCTCCGCGACGCTGCCGCCGGAAGGACTGACCCTGGTCCAGCAACTCGAGGACACGTTTTCCGTCGGCCTCGGCCCGCATAAACGCTACAAGCGCCACCGGGAGATTGTCGAGCGCGTCACCCGTGCCATCGCCGATAAAAAACGGATTCAGATGCGTTACGACTCCGCTTCGCGCGGGCGCGTGACCCGGCGTGAAGTCGATCCGTATCGCCTCTGGTATGCCTCCGGCGGCCTCTATCTCATCGGGTATTGCCATCTCCGCAAAGAGCCGCGCATGTTCGCCGTCGAGCGGATCAAATCCGTCACGCCGACCGAGTTGCCGTACCAAATTCCATTGCATTTCGACTTCGATGCCTTCGTGGAAGACTCGCTCACGGTCATGCGAGGGCCGCGCATCGACGTCGAACTGGAATTCGACAAGCCGACGGCAGCCTGGGCCAAACATCGTGTCTGGCATTCGAGTCAAGAGCTGAAACGGCTGCCGGGCGGCAAGCTGCGGATGACGCTGTCCGTCGCCGACAGCCGCGAACTCGTCGGATGGGTGCTCAGCTTCGGGAGCGGGGTGCGGGTCGCGCGGCCGGAGTCTTTGCGAACAACAGTTAAGCAGGAGGCGGCGAAGATCGTGTCATCCGTGTGACCTCGGATGTCCGGATCAGTTCGGGGACGTGCGCATGGAGAGACCACAGGAACCAGGCCAAAAACAGGAGACAAGCGCAGCGGAAGAATTATTTTGGAAATGACCTCGGATGTCACATCGGTGTGTGAGACTAGGCCATCATACGAGGAGGTGGCTATGCGGAACGCAATATGGGCGGCCATGATGCTATCTCTAGGACTCCCGGCTGCCTATGCCGACATGGGTTTCGAGTCGCGCTACGAGCGCGAGTACAACATCTTCAATCCCGTGAACAAATATCAGCCGGATAATCCGCTCAACCCAGTCAATACGTACGACCCGGATAACATGTTCAATCCTGTCAACCGCTACGATCCTGGCAATCCGACAAACCCGATCAACCAATACAACCCAAACAATCCCTTCAATCCCGTGAACCGCTATCATCCGGACAATCCATTGAACCCGGCGAACAAGTTCAACCCCGCCGTGCCGTTCGCGCCGCTGGATGGAAGGAGCGGTCGGAGGACCGGCGCATGGTGACGCTGAACCGAGACAGATCAACTTCCGGTGTCGGCTGCGTGGAGGGCATACTGCAATTCTCCATGAAGCCCAAGCCGGTCCGCCCAGCTCCATAGATAGTCCAGGTCGAGCTGCAGGCGAGGGTTTTTGACGATACTGATCACATCGTCAAAGTCTCGTGGTCGGCTCGCTCGCAATTTCATAAGAATGAGGTCTTCGGGTGAGCTCATCCAGATCGTCGAACCATGAAAATCGACAGCCCGACGCCGATCGAGCACAGCGCGATCGAAGGGCCCCAGTGAAAAGACGAGGTCCACGGGAAAATGAGGAGCGGTGGGATGCGCCAGTCGGAGGACGACTTCACGAGCCATCGGATTGGCGTCGTGCCATGTTTCGTTAATGGCAAATCCAGCTGTGCGCAACAGATCGAGGAACGGCTGAGGGTCGTGGCATTGAGCGAGAATAAGAAAGTCGACATCGTAGGTGGCACGTGGAGTTCCCCACATACCAAGGGCTAACGCTCCGATCACACAGTAAGGAACTTCCGTGGAAGACAGCGCGCGATTGGCCGACTGTACCACCGAGAGGTAGTCGTTTTGAAAAATATCCGGGGGGTCCATGATGCGGCTAAGAGTAAGGAACAGCCGAACCCGTGCAATCAGACTTCTCTACGGCGTCGCGTAGAGCCGATATCCAGCGGTGTTGGGCAGATGACAAACGACAGACGGCAAGGATTCCCTCGACAGCGGAAGCGGGATAGTCCGTGGGATTGATCTGCGCCGCGCTCACATGAAGCTTGCGCAGCCAAATGGGCGGATTGTCGGGGTCGAACGCCATGGAGCGATTGTACAGGAAGGGCAGAGAAAGGCAAAGCCTGCGAGAGCGTCCCATCCGGACAAACTACGGAACCCGGTCAATAAGTACAACAGCAACGCGCCGTGTGCGCCGTTGGGTGGAGGGAAGTGACGGAGTCACTGAGGATGAAAGCAGAACTAGGATGTCAGCCACCGGACGGTAATTAGATGCTCAACAGCATGGAATTCAGGATCGCTCGTCAGGACCGTTCCCGACAGGCGGCGCGCCGTGGCGATGCAGAACGCATCCGCATAGGAGACCGCATGCTCACTTTTGATCTCCGCTGCCTCCCGCACCAATTGCAAATCCACGGGAACCAGTTCGATGGGCAATTGTTCCAGGAGATGGAGGGATTCAGCAGCCTTGGTCGCACCGACCTTGCGCTTGACGATGTAGTAGAACTCGCCCCAATTGACCCAGTTCAGATAAGCCTTGGTTCCAGCCCGTTGCTGTTCGTACAGCGAGGCTCGGACTTTTTCCCAACCACGCTCCTTATGAAAGAGACTGACCAGGGCGAAGCTATCGAGAACGAGCTTTCCGCTCACGGCGCGCCTCCTCTCGATGTTCGCGCAGGAGCTCGCCCGTCAGGGAGAATTTGCCCGTGAGAAAGCCGGTGGCCGCTGCGATCGGATCGTCAGGAGCCGGGGCAATCACCAGGCGACCGCCTTCCTCGATCAATTGCACCTTGCCTCCGGCCTTGAGCCCCAATTTTCGTCTGAGTTGCCGTGGAATGAGTATTTGCCCCTTAGCTGAGATTTGAGAGACAGGCATGGAAATGTTCTCCATTTCTAGATGAGTATACCGATGACCGGAATGGTGGTCAATTTGTCACTCTCCTCTGCACGATTGCACGATCCGCTGAATCCAGCGAACAAATTCAACTCCGACGTGCCGTTTGCGCCGTTGAATGGAGGAACGTGAATAGTGCAGCTGTCAAGGCATGGTCCATGGACTTTGGGCGCTCCACAGTCGGTAGGTCCTCTTCGCCGGGACGCCGGATCGAAACGAGAAGAAATGCATTCTGCATTTCTCGGCAAGCAAATACCGTCATTCTTCTTTTCGATACGAACGAGCGGTTGTATGATCCCGGTACGCCCACCTGAATTCTCGGTGGATTCCCAATCTTACTTCTGAATCGGACATGACTGACTATCTTGCCCATGTGCGGCGGAACGAAGATGGATCGTTCACCCTCTATGATCTTGAAGAGTATTTGCGCGGGGTGGGGGAATGATTCAACTCCAACTGGTCATTCGATGCCCACTCGACCGGCAACAGAATAGATGTCGAATACATGCTTATGAGGTTGGAAGGCGATGCCGAAACATGACGCACAACCGACAGACTTCGACTGGCGACTGACCAGTTTCGAAGGTGCTTGCCGAGAACAAATCCGCCGCTGGTCGCAATTGCCGTTGGAAACATCCTGCTAGCCACAGAGGAGAGGAGATGGAGGACATTGCTCGACTGTTCGCCTCGACTTTCGGTCGGGATGGCGAATCGGTGGGGAAAACCAGAGACTCGAATGAGCGAGGGAAGTCACCGACCACGAGCTGATGGAGTCAAAAGTTAGGAAAATTTAAATGAACAATCGAGACGCATTTGTACGCTGGTTCGAGCAAGCGACAGGCCATGAGCCTTACCCATTTCAGATCCGCTTTGCCTGTGAGCCTACGCTGCCTCAATTGGTGGATGTGCCGACGGGGATGGGGAAGACCGCGATGGCGGTGTTGGGGTGGCTATGGCGGAGGCCTAATTTGAAAACGATGTGACAAAGGAGGGAAGGTTATGGGTGAAACGTTAACATTGGAGAGGTTAAAGCAAGCGGTGAGTAGTTCAGCGGCAGCGTTCCGTTGCGTAACTGAGTATCAGCCTGCCGGGGGGCCAGGCGACAAGGTATTTCCTCCGACTTACGAGGGCGGAAAGTATGCGACGGAGAAACGAGTCCTAAAAGATGGCAAGGTCGTGGACTGCGTGTTGTTGGATTCGGTGCAATCTCAGGCGAATAGAATGGAGTCGGCGCTGCTTGATGCATGGGAGGCGGGACGCTTCAAACCTCACTCGCTTCCGATGGTGCAGGTGAAATTTGAGTTCGAAGTGAGAGGAGTAAAGAAAGCCATCAGAATAACGAGTCTTGATGCTCCCCACCGTGTTGCTGACGCCCTGTTTCGGGATAGCCTGCGTGAAGAAGATGGTCGGAAGGTGCTCTTTCGTCAATCGAGCAAGGGCAGGGTTCTTGATTCGGCTGATCTCAGGAATGCGACCGGGCTGTTCGGTCTCTGTCCGACGGCATTGCTGTTCGGCTTGTGGGACTCTACCGGACCTCGCCGTGGTCTCGGCGCGAAGTTCCAACGAGCAATTGTATCGGAGATTGTCGGCATGAATGCCCAACTGGGCAAAACGACCGGTGGCAAGGTCGATCACTTGAACATCCTAAAGAGTGCAGGGCCTCTTTTTCAACGTCAGGAGTCATCTGACTCCCTTCCCAATTGGACCTTGGATGAGTCACTTGCCCGAGAAAAAGATAGTGCCAAACTGAAGATCGGCAAGGAGGGTAAGCCGTCCGAAGCCAATCTTGGCGGTGTAACCCCTGATTATGCATATGCCAAAGACAAGAGAAACAACATTATTCGAGAAAGCGATGGAACACCTCGCATCAAAGGTGGGTTCACCATCAGCGAGGCTATCCAAACCACTGTGATTTCACTGACAGGATTGCGGCGGTTGCGCTTTCCTCTCAAGGATAAGAAGAATGACGAATTGGTAAAGGCGAATCAGACCGCGCACACCGTATTGGCTGCACTTGGTCTCTGTGCAGCCACACTGGCGCGTGAGGAGGGCTCTGACCTCCGATCTCGTTGCCAACTCGTCCCTGCCGGTCCTTTTGTCTGGAACCTACTGAGTGGACCAGACAAGGAGACACCATTCGAGTTGTCAGGCGAGAATGCTGTGCAGCTACTCAATGATGCCGTCGCCGAAGCAAAGATGGCAAGCTTGCCGTGGGAGCAGAACGTGATCGAACTTACTCCATCTGCTGACCTGCTTGCGTTGGTACGTCGAAGTCACGAAATTGTGGCTGAAGGCGAAGAAGGAGATGAATGATGTTCGGCCTTGGCATTGATTATCTGAATGGATGGGCGATGGCCGCAGCGGATGGACCGAAGAAAGAGCGCGCAGAATGGCCGCCTCATCCGGATCGCGTCTTTATGGCATTGGCTGCGGCTTGGTTTGAAACAGACCAGGATGCTGCTGAGGGCGACGCAATCCGTTGGTTGGAACAACTCAAGCCCCCGGGAATTGCAGCTTCTGAAACTGAGTTTCGGGATGTGGTCACGAGTTACGTGCCGGCAAACGACGTGGAACTGGCCGGACGCAAAAAGCTCGACGGCGTGCTTGCCAATCCGCAATCCTCACTCAAGGATTTGAAGGCTGCTGGTTTGACACTAGCTGCAGAGTTTCGTCCCAGGCAGGAACGCTCCTTCCCAGTCGCCATCCCCCATGACCCAATTGTTCATCTGATATGGAACGAGGACTTGCCAAATGTTCATCGTGAGCCCCTCACCCGCCTTTGCGGCAAGG
Source organism: Nitrospira sp. (assembly GCA_030123625.1). Classification (NCBI taxonomy): domain Bacteria; kingdom Pseudomonadati; phylum Nitrospirota; class Nitrospiria; order Nitrospirales; family Nitrospiraceae; genus Nitrospira; species Nitrospira sp. The sequence continues at coordinate 149,820 of CP126121.1, read as the reverse complement.
TGGTCTCTATCGGTCATTCCGCATCGTTCGTGCAGATGTGGTTAACCGATTCCCCACCGGTCCCCACTCTTGTCGTGCGCGACGGTGTGACCCGCCAGCGTTTACGTGTTTTTAAGCAGGGACGACTCGATTACTTGTCTAGAACATGCGGAAGGAAGTCTCACATCACGCGGGTTGATGACTTGTGGACGCAGGAGCAAGCGGCTACGGGGGCGCCGAGAAACAAACTTAAGAAATCCAGAGAAACCTATCTCTACGGTATCGTCGAGCGACTGCGCCCCAATCCTTGGGACTACGCGGGATACGACAAACCGTTGGCCGAACCAGCAAAGAAGATTCAAGGCAGCATCTTTGATCCCCGCTTGGTGATATTGAGCCTCTCGGGAAAGCGATTGTTGCTTCCGGCTACGCTTAGGCTTACTGAGGCCTTACGTGGAGCATTGATGGCCGGCACTCAATCGCCGCTGCCGGAATGGCTGTCCGGTCATGCGTTGGATGGCGGGCGCAGCGAGCAACCGCACGTCGCATTCATACCTTTGCCATTTGTCGGAAGGGAACACGCTGATGGTCGGCTACTGGGGGTCGCTCTGGCATTGCCTCGATCAGTTTCACAGCCCGAAGCGGCACATGTCCTTAGACATTGGTTGCGCAATGAATCCGAACTCCCCAGACATCATCGTCTCTTCGATGGAAAATGGTTCGAATGCGCTGTGGAACTGGAGACTGGCGAATCACCGTCTTGGAGTTTGAGGCCGGAGATCTGGACAGGCCCGGCGCGCGCATGGGCCAGTGTTACACCAGTGGTGTTAGATCGCCATTTCGATGGCAAAGATAAGTGGAATCGTGCAGCAGAAAATACGAAAGACGCGTGTGAACGCGTGGGCTTGCCACGGCCACAAGAAGTTCTCTTGCATACCGTATCCATGTTTGAGGGAGTTCCGAGAAGCACCGACTTCCCTTGTTTGATCCGCAAGAAAGATGGTGGGCGCATGCACCATGCTCATGCTGTGATCGTTTTTGAAGAAGACGTTGAGGGTCCTGTGCTCGTTGGCGCCGGACGGTATCGTGGCTATGGTCTCTGCCGTCCCTTGCTGCAGGGAGACGGAGACCATGCTTGAATTGAGCGCCGCAGCCTTCAGCAATTTCTTTACTGCACTTTGGGGACATGTTCCGTTTCAATGGCAGAAGGACTTAGCTGAAAGGGTATTGTCAAATCAGTCCGAACCTTGGCCCCAGGCAATCGCACTGCCAACCGCCTCCGGCAAGACAGCCTGCATCGACATCGCCGTTTTCTCTTTGGCTGCACACGTAGACAGCCTAGCACCACCAGGGCAACCGTTGGCCGCTCCGCGGCGCATCTTCTTTGTTGTTGATCGCCGAGTGATTGTTGACGAAGCCTATGAGCGTGCCCGCAAAATTGCAGACCGGCTGCGAAACGCGAACGATGGGATTCTGCACAAGATAGCTACCCGACTGCGCCGACTTTCGAGAGGCGAAGAACCTTTAGCTTGTTTTCAGTTACGCGGCGGCATGTATTGTTCCGATGCCTGGGCACATTCGCCCGTTCAGCCTGCCGTAATCGCCAGCACAGTGGATCAACTGGGCTCGCGCCTGCTGTTCCGGGCCTACGGTCGTTCCCACCGTGCGTGGCCTATACAAGCAGGCATGGCCGGTAACGATGCGCTGGTGTTGCTCGACGAAGCCCATTGTGCCCAACCATTTCTGGAGACCTTACAGGCAGTAAAAAAATATCGCCTTTGGGGCGATGCCGTACCAAAGACGCCATTTCATGTTGTTGTCATGAGCGCCACGCCGCCGGATAGGCTGTCGGATGTGTTCCGGGACAACTCCGAGGAGCCGAATACTGCGGGTCATCCACTTGGCGATAGACAACTTGCAGAGAAACCCGCTGAGCTTATACAGCCAACTGAAAAAGATAAGAAACTTGCTGATCAGGTTAAAGATACTTTTAAACAACTGAAAGATGCCAAGGGCAGCAACGCGCAAAGACGTCTTCGCAAGCAGCTTGTCACACTGCGAGCGGAAGCCGGAGAGATACTTGCTTCCGCGCTGGTAACGAAAGCTGAAGCCCTGGTCGCGGGTTGCGCCGTCGCCGCTGTTATATTTGCCAACCGCATAGCTACTGCGCGGCACGCCTACAAATTGCTCGCAGCACGATATGGGGAGGCGGCCGTGTTGCTCACTGGACGTATGCGACCGATCGACAAAGACGATACGGTAGCAGCACGGCTGGAAGCCCTCTCCGCTGAACATTCAAAGGGGCGCCAGCTTTCCAGTCCTATATTTGTCGTCGCCACCCAGACGTTGGAAGTTGGCGCCAATTTGGATTTCGACGTATTGGTGACCGAGTGCGCGAGCTTGGATGCCTTGCGACAGCGCTTTGGGCGACTCAACCGAATGGGACGGCCAATCGATGGACGTGGCGAGTCCGGTTATCCTCGTGGTGCCAAGGCCGCCATTCTTATCCGGGCCGATCAAGGGGAGAAGAGCGAAGATGATCCGGTATATGGACCAGCACTTGCTGAGACATGGAAATGGCTGGGCAAGCAGGCGGGGAAATCTAAGGCGCTTAACATGAGTATTATGTCGTTAGCCGGGAGACTACCTAGCGGAGAGAAATTGGCGGAACTTGTCGCTCCTGCTGTGCATGCCCCGGTGATGCTTCCTTCTCATGTTGACTGCTGGGCGCAGACGGCCCCGGAGCCTGCACCTACGCCTGATGTTGCTGTCTTCTTGCACGGCCCAGAACGAGCCGTGGCTGATGTGCAAGTGTGTTGGCGGGCCGATCTTCCTATTGGTAGCACGGCGAACTGGATCGAAACGCTCACGCTGTGCCCACCTGCCTCAATGGAGTGTCTGCCGGTTCAGCTCGCCACTTTACGCAACTGGCTTGTTGGAGACGAAACTGCTGGTAGCAACGATGCCGATGTGGAGGGAACGAGCGGAGAGTTTCTTTTGGAGCCTGAAGCTGGGTTGGGCACTTCTTGTGTCATTCGTTGGCGTGGGCGGAAGGACTCGGAGGTCATCTCCGATCCACGAGAAATTCGTCCTGGTGATGTAGTGGTGATTCCTGCCGAATCGGGTGGGTGGGATGTCCTTGGTGATCTACCGGCTGGACCGAACGGACAACCCGTGCTGGATTGGGGTGATCGCGCACATCGCATAGCTCGAGCAAAAGCAACGCTTCGGTTACACCCGCAGGTCATGTCCATCCTTCCTAAAACATTATCGATAGAACGACTGCGTCGTCTTGCTGCGGACGCAGCGAATCGCCTTGAGGTAGATCCTGAGTCACTAGCCGATGATCTTCGAATAACTTTCTCAGGCATGACAGGCGATCCGGTTACTCCGGAATGGCTTCGGGAGATCGCATCAAGTCTCGCCAATGATAAGAAGCTCGCACGTGGCCTTATGCTGCACCCAGTGGACGGATTGGTGGTGCAGGGCAGCAAAAAGTTGTCTGCGCAGCCAGGCGAGACAGATGCATTCTCGGACGAGGACGATGCCACAGCTTCTGGCACACATCGCATAGGGCTTGCGGCACATCTTGACGGAGTGGGGGATTTTGCTCGTCGATTCGCGGAAGGGTGTGGTTTATCAAAGCCATTGATAGACGCTGTAGAGTTAGCAGGTCGGGCGCATGATCTCGGCAAGGCCGACCCGCGTTTTCAGGCGTGGCTCAGCGGTGGCAATCCTTGGGCAAGGGGTGAGTTACTCGCAAAGTCCTCGGATATGCCTCAAGGAAGAAAAGCCAACGAAAAGGCAAGACAGCGTGCGGGCTACCCTGAGGGCGGCCGACACGAACTGCTTTCTGTGCGTCTTCTCGAAAGAGCCGCCGACCTATTGCCACGAGACGATGACTATCTTCGGGTATTGGTGCTGCATTTGGTCGGCAGTCATCATGGGTACTGCCGGCCGTTTACGCCAGTCGTGATTGATGACAATCCGATGGATGTCGCCGTGAACTTTCAAGGTCGCCACTTGATTCATTCAAGCGCGACGGGGCTGGAATGTCTGGATTCCGGAGTAGCTGAGCGATTTTGGATGCTTACGCGCCATTACGGTTGGTGGGGGCTTGCATGGCTTGAAGCCATCATGCGATTGGCAGACCATCGGCGCAGTGAAGCGGAACAACACAATGAAACTGGGAAGCAGGGTGAAGCATGAGTAGATCGTGGTTATTAACAGGACTGAACGGGAGCAACCCGCTCGCCTTCCTTGCAGCATTGGGTATGCTGAGAACAGCGACCTTGATGTGGCCCAACTCACGTTGCCGCATGGCGTGGAAACGATCTGCGGGCAATTGGCGGCCAGCGTTCACCGTGGAGGCGGAAGACGACGCTGATCTTGTTGCCGCACTGGCAAAAGAATTGGAACGTGAGCCAGAGCATCAAGCATTTGCGTTTTCAAATAACCTCACAGTTGAGCTAGCTGAATTTCGCGATCAAGCCATTAAAGCGCAGGCAACGGCAACTTATTCAGATAGACGGTTTGCCGATTTCATGGCTGCGTTCGGTAGTGAAGTAATAAAGAGCACGAACAATCCCAAGATTATTGCGGATACTTCATTGCGTACCATGAGTGGGTCTGGGCATCAGGATTTTCTTGGAACCATGCGGCAGTTAGCTCAAGACACCAAGCCTGAACATTTGCGCAAGGCGCTGTTGGAGCCATGGCTCTATGATGATCCGGTGGAGAAGCATACCATGCGATGGGACCCCCGTGACGACGTACGCCGTGCGTTGCGTTGGAGTGAGCCTAGTGGAGACCCAGGACGAAAAATTCAGGGTAGCGTCTGGGGTGCCAATCGGCTCGCAGTCGAAGGCATAGCGCTGTTACCGACTGTACCAGTTGGGAATCGACTCGAGACCACAGGCTTTATTCGACGCAAAGACATCGGAATGTTCTGGACGTGGCCTATCTGGGAATGTGAGGTCAGTGTAGACGTTGTACGGTCTTTGTTGGCATTCAAGGAGCTGCGGGAAGAGTTGCCTGATCGCCGCCGACTCGGTGCTATGGGGGTGAAGGAAATCTATCGCTGCGAACGCATTACCCAAGGTCGGTTCCGTAATTTCACTATGGGAATACCGGTGTGAGTACATCAAGAGTCTCTTGTTGTTATGTCTATCACTTCGGCCTCGGCCAATTTGTGGCGGTAGATGGATAGTCAGGGCGTAAAGGGGTAAGTCCAGTCGTGAATGTGAGTGTAAACCGTGAGATGATGCGGTCGAAAGGGCTCTCAAACTGATTGTGTCGGAACAGGGGCAAATCGAGGGGAGATAGTGCCATGGGGACGATAACGTCAAGCGTGGCGACGCAGGAAGCGTTGAAGGCAATTGCGGACCGGTTACGGGATCGCTATAGAGCCGAGCGGGTGCTGGTGTACGGATCAGTGGCGCGCGGCACGGCGACGGAGCATAGCGATATCGACCTCTTGGTGGTGGCGCCGACGACGGAACGTTTTTACGAACGGATGGGGTCAGCATTGGCTGTTGTCAGAGACATCAGCCGAGGGTTGCCGTTGGCTCCGATCGTCGTGACGCCTGAAGAACTCTCGGCCCGTTTAGCACGCGGTGACCAATTCTTGCAGGAGATCGTGGAGACCGGGGTGGAATTGTGACGGACCGAGCAGATTCTCCTTATGCCGAGGATTGGTTGAAGATCTCGCGACGAGATTGGCACCGTCTCCATGTGCTGCTCAATGACGGCGATGCCGACGGAGCCGGGTTCTTCTTGCAGCAAGCGATAGAGAAGTACCTCAAAGCGTTCTTGCTCACGCATGGATGGAAACTCAAAAAGGTGCACACCCTGCAAAGTTTGCTTGATGAAGCGGCGGCCTTCGCGCCGCAGGTGGTCGCCTTGCGTCCGGTCTGTGAACGGGTATCAGGGTTTTACATCGGGGATCGCTATCCGAGCGTTGGAGCCGAAGGGCTGCAAACCAAGGACATTCGGCGAGAATTGCCAGAGGCTCGATCATTGATTACGACGTTATTTCCTGACGAGCGATTGGAATGAGAATTCCTGCCACTTCGGCCTCGGCCAGTTTGTGGCGGTAGATGGCCAGTGAGGGCGCAGGCATAAGTGATGAGCAACGTCGTGAAGTGTGAGCGTAATGCGTGAGATGATGCCGTTCTGACGGTGCGGAAGCCCTTGTCAGGATGAAATCACAGAACTATGCGCGCGTGTCGGGTGGCGCTATGGAGGGTGAATGAAGACGGTGCAGGAGCTGTCATCTGAAGAGCGGGCGGTATTGGCCGACTTTCAACAGCGGTTTGCTCAGGCGTTCCCATGCGTCCATGGGAGGTACACCTTGTTTGGTTCCCGTGCGCGGGGGGTGCCGACCCGGACTCCGACCTCGATCTTTTTGTCGAACTCGAAATGGAGCGGCTCTCCTTTCCGGATAAGCGCGTCCTCCGACGTTTGGCCGGAGAAGTCTCGCTGGCTCATGGTCTGATCGTATCGGTGCTGGCGGTGGATCGTGAGACCGCTCGGACGCGAGGTGACTACGCCATTTTTGAAAACATCAAGGAGGAGGGGCTCCCATTATGAACCGAGAGGAGGTCGCGGGGCTCCTGAACAAGGCGAGGCGGAGCGTGAAAGCAGCCGAACGCCTCCTGCGGGACGGTGACTACGACTTTGCGGTGTCGCGGGCCTACTTGCCATGTTCTATGTGGCGCAAGCGATGCTGCTCACGCGCGACATTCGGCGTTGTAAACATTCCGGAGTCATCGCCGCGTTTCAACAACAGTTCGTCAAGACAGGGGAGGTGCCTGAGTCGTTCTTCCATCTGCTTCGCGACGGGTTCGAGGACCGGGCAGAGGGCGACCATGGGCTGTTGGAGATCGGCCTCGAGCAAGCCGAGGCTGGAATTCAGTCGGCCCGGCAATTCGTGGAATAAATGGCCACTCGGCTGGAATCGTAACGCAAGTCATTGAGCGAGGTACTGGTTCGGTGTATCGGATAGCGAGAGGTATTGTAAGGTGTGCCGTGCGAGCTGCAAGCAGGTGAGGGGATGATGCCTAACCAATCCATGGCGAAGTGGAAGAATGCTAACGGGAAACGAACGGGAGAGGAGCGATTGCCTCTGGACATTCGGCGGATCGAAGTCCTGGATGAGGCGATGGCGGAGATTCTCCGCCGAAAGACGCCCGCTGAGCGTCTGGCGATCGGATTCGGACTCTGGCGGTCGGCTCAAAAGATTTTGCGAGGGCAATTGGCGTCGTTGCATCCGGAATGGGATGCCCAGCGGCTTGAGCGAGAAGTCGCACGGAGGCTGTCGCATGGAGCTGTATGATTTGTTGGCGCAGGTCGTGCGGACCTTCGAGCGGCTTCGCATTCCCTATCTTGTTACCGGCTCAGTTGCCTCCATGGCATACGGTGAGCCGCGATTTACCAACGATATCGATGTGGTGGCGGGCATTCGTGAGGCTGATATCTCGGACATGGTTGCCGCTTTTCCCGCGCCTGAGTTCTATCTCAGCGACGAGGCGATTCGCGATGCTATTTGTCGGGATGGGCAGTTCAACATCATCCATCCTGGGTCGGGGCTGTGCGGAGAGACACGCCGTTCGATCGCAGCCGGTTTGCGCGGGCTCGCCCGCTGCGCCCGGCCGAGTCATACGAGGCAGCCTTTGCCTCGGCGGAGGATGTCATTATCAAGAAAATGGAATATTTCCGCGAAGGCGGATCGGAAAAGCATCTGCGAGACATCACGGGAATGTTGAAGGTCAGCGGAAACGAGATCGATCAGTTCTATATTGCGGAATGGGCGGATCGCTTGGGGCTACGCGATATCTGGGACATGATTCAACGGCGAGTGGAAAAACCGTCATAAGAGTTCACTCGTTCTTTGACAACTGAATATTTCCATATCCCCTGCCGATAAGGAGGCTATGGAGACCGAATCACAAGAGGCATCCATGGGGGGCGACATGCCGTTGCTCCCCGCGCGGATGATCAATGAGTTTGCCTACTGTCCGCGATTGGCCTATTTCGAATGGGTCGATGGGGAGTTTGCCGACAACGCCGAGACGACTGAGGGACGCTTTCACCACCGACGCGTGGACCAAACACCGGCAAGGAAACCGCGTCAGGTTGAGAGCGAGGACAAAGGTGAGGACACAATCCATCAACGTTCCGTTTGGCTCTCGTCGGAACGGCTGGGCGTCACGGCAAAAATCGATCTTGTTGAGGGAGAGGGCAACAGGGTCGTGCCGGTCGATTACAAGCGTGGGAAGCGTCCGCACACCGCGCAAGGGGCCTGGGAACCTGAACGCGTCCAGTTGTGCGTGCAAGGTCTTTTGCTCCAGGAACAGGGGTATGCGTGCGATCGCGGAGTCCTGTATTTCGTGGGGTCCCGCGAACGGGTGGACGTACTTTTCGACGAAGAATTGGTTGCCCGCACGTTGGAGCTCGTTCAGGGCATGAGGGCGATGACCACCGCCACCATCGCTCCTCCCCCGCTGGTCGATAGTCCCAAATGCCCGCGCTGTTCTCTGGTGGGACTCTGTTTGCCGGACGAAGTTGGGTGGCTAAAGGCGCCGCATGGAGGGGAGGAACCGGCTCTACGAAAACTGGTTCCCACGAACGATGATGCCCTGCCGCTTTATGTGCAGACACCCGGCGCCAAGTTGGCAAAGGACGGTGAGTGCCTGAAGGTCAAAGATCACGACGAGGTGATTGGAGAGGCCCGTTTGGTGGAAACCTCTCAAGTCGTGCTCTATGGAACCGTCCAGGTAAGCACGCAGGTTGTGCAGGAATTATGTAAACGGGGCATTCCCTTGGTCTATTGCTCCAGCGGCGGCTGGTTCTACGGAATGACCACCGGTCTCCTCCACAAACACATCGATCTCCGTAGACGACAATACGCGACGGCAGCCGATCAGGAACGGTGCCTCGGGCTTGCCCGGCGATTCGTCCAAGCGAAAATCGCCAATTCCCGAACGTTGCTTCGGCGGAATCATCGCGCTGCACCGGACATGGTGATTCAGGATTTAAAACGAGATCAGGTGCAAGCGGGTGTTGCGGATTCTTTGCAGTCATTGCTCGGTATCGAGGGCACGGCGGCTCGCCGTTATTTCTCGGAATTTTCCGGAATGTTGAAGGAAGCAGAGCCGGGCGCACGGTTCGATTTCGACGGGCGAAACCGCCGCCCGCCGCGCGATCCGGTCAACGCCATGCTTTCGCTGCTCTATTCGATGCTCGCACGTGAATGGACGGTCGTGTTGCAGAGCGTGGGTCTTGATCCTTACCTGGGGTTTTATCATCAACCGCGGTACGGACGGCCGGCGCTGGCGTTCGATATGATGGAGGAATTCCGCCCGCTCATTGCGGATTCTGCCGTCTTGACGGCCATCAACAACGGAGAGATCCGCCCGAGCGATTGGATCGAACGCATGGGTTCGGTGGCGTTGACGACGGATGGCCGGCGCCGACTGATCGAAACCTATGAGAGGCGGATGGGCCAGGAGATCACCCATCCGGTCTTCGGCTACCAGATCAGCTATCGCCGTGTGCTGGAAGTGCAGGCTCGGCTGCTAGGTCGATATCTCCTCGGCGAGATTCCAGAGCTTCCTCCCTTTACCACGCGATAATCCATGAGACATTATTATCTCGTCGCCTACGATATTGCTGATCCGAAGCGTCTTCGCCGCGTGTTCAAAACCATGAAAGGTTTCGGCGCGCATTTGCAGCTCTCGGTGTTCCAATGCGATCTCCCGGACATCGATCTGATACGAATGAAAGCGGTCTTGACGGAGATCATCGACCAGCGAGAAGATCAAGTTCTCATCATTGATCTGGGCTCGACCGACAGTAATCCGGTGAAGCGAATTGAAGCGATGGGGATTAAGGCTGATGTGGATGAACGGCGCGCTCGAGTCCTTTGAGTATTGCCGTAGGATGCGAGCGCTCCAATGATGTCGTCATACCGGGCATCACTCGTGACCCACAACAAGCACGAATGGAAAAGAATGAAATTCAAACCAATCGCAAAAGAAGGTGATGGTTCTCCGTGACTCGATTCGTCTGTCATTTGAAACGACGTACTCGCACCCTGCTTCAGAACCGATTGCACAATGCCGGTTTCCGCAGGAGCTGATTCCATGGCAGAGATGCCGTGGCCCCATTGAAGCGAAAAAGTTGACGTGCTGGCGAAACAGGCAGAGACCGATTCCATGGCAGAGATGCCGTGGCCCCATTGAAGCTCGAGGCGTCGGGCGATGGCGAAGGAGCCGAGCTTGGGATTCCATGGCAGAGATGCCGTGGCCCCATTGAAGCACCTCGCTGAGTACGTCGCTGTACCACGCGACAGGTTGATTCCATGGCAGAGATGCCGTGGCCCCATTGAAGCAGCTCATCCATTGGTACCAGACCCTTGCTCAACTTCAGATTCCATGGCAGAGATGCCGTGGCCCCATTGAAGCGACCGACAACTACCCAGGATGTATGGGAATTGGTCGATTCCATGGCAGAGATGCCGTGGCCCCATTGAAGCTGAACAGATGAGGGTGTCGAGTTTCTTGCCCTTCGGTTGATTCCATGGCAGAGATGCCGTGGCCCCATTGAAGCCTGATATTCGGCCTGATCGAGGGCATCAGGATTTTGATTCCATGGCAGAGATGCCGTGGCCCCATTGAAGCTGTTCGGTCTGCGTCAGAGATATAACACGGCGTGCGTTGGATTCCATGGCAGAGATGCCGTGGCCCCATTGAAGCTCAAGAAAACTCATCCATGATAGACAACGAACATAAACAGGGATTCCATGGCAGAGATGCCGTGGCCCCATTGAAGCCACGCCTTGGGCGATTGAAGTGAGTATTCGGAGAAGGATTCCATGGCAGAGATGCCGTGGCCCCATTGAAGCAAAGCATGGCTCGATCAATCAGGCATCGGCAATAACGGATTCCATGGCAGAGATGCCGTGGCCCCATTGAAGCGACTTCGCTATCGCCATGTTCGCCTCACTTCTTGGATTCCATGGCAGAGATGCCGTGGCCCCATTGAAGCCGTACTATCTATTACCTGCTCATACAAGGCAGGAGCGATTCCATGGCAGAGATGCCGTGGCCCCATTGAAGCCCACATGAGTTGCAACACGGTATGTTCTCGTGGCGATAAGATTCCATGGCAGAGATGCCGTGGCCCCATTGAAGCTCTCCAATGCCGGACTTATGCTGCACCCACTTGCTCAGATTCCATGGCAGAGATGCCGTGGCCCCATTGAAGCCACGCAATAGGCATCGGTCGTGTTATGTCCTGGCGTTGATTCCATGGCAGAGATGCCGTGGCCCCATTGAAGCTGGAAAATGCTATTGGTGATGGCACGACAAGCGCGCTGATTCCATGGCAGAGATGCCGTGGCCCCATTGAAGCTCACTGATGTATATGATAGATCTCCGGTTGATTATTGATTCCATGGCAGAGATGCCGTGGCCCCATTGAAGCTCTGGAATTCCTCAATGCGTTTCAGAAGCTCACCAATGATTCCATGGCAGAGATGCCGTGGCCCCATTGAAGCGGATCCGTTCGCAGCGTGCGATAGAGCACTGCGAATTGATTCCATGGCAGAGATGCCGTGGCCCCATTGAAGCGATCTCATCGAGATCCGTCTTGTCCGTCACGTGGACCGATTCCATGGCAGAGATGCCGTGGCCCCATTGAAGCAGCTACGAGCATTTCCGCAGTGTCACGGTTGCGTACACGATTCCATGGCAGAGATGCCGTGGCCCCATTGAAGCAATATCATTAGGCTTCTCTGTCGGTTGAAGATTGACGGCGATTCCATGGCAGAGATGCCGTGGCCCCATTGAAGCTTCTCTCAACAGCTTCGTTTTGCGCAACAGCACATTCGATTCCATGGCAGAGATGCCGTGGCCCCATTGAAGCTAGCACAGTGGCGCTAGAGAAGTATGCAGACCCTTATGATTCCACGGCAGAGATGCCGTGGCCCCATTGAAGCTCCTTCAGCGGCGCGGCACGGATTGGTATGAAGTACGATTCCATGGCAGAGATGCCGTGGCCCCATTGAAGCAGCGGTCATGGATACATGCTTGAGCGGTGAAGCATGGATTCCACGGCAGAGATGCCGTGGCCCCATTGAAGCGATTCAGTCGCGCAATTGTTTCAAGGGGCGCATGCGGATTCCACGGCAGAGATGCCGTGGCCCCATTGAAGCTAGGATCTTCTCAATTTTCACCATGTTGTAGAGTTGGATTCCACGGCAGAGATGCCGTGGCCCCATTGAAGGCGCTTGAAGCGAGGTACCTCCTCAAACTTTGGGCGAAAGGACTGGTATGGATTGAAGTGCCTACGTTCAACAATCGCTGCTTGATCGGCTTACTAGGGAAGCAAATCCGCGACGGTGACTGTGGCTGCAGGAGCGGCGAGGGGAACCAAGCTATCGGCAGGAGTGAGCTTCTGAGCTGAACGGTATACACTTGCTTGGCCAGGAACGGCAATTGGATCTCGGTACACTTCCAGACAGCGCTCGGCGAGGTTGACGATCCAATATTCCGAAATGCCCGCGCGGGCGTATATGGCGCGTTTGCGGTCTCGATCCAATGCCAGGGTGGTATCGGATACTTCCACGACAAGCAAAGCCGACCGCGGATGTTCGTCGCGGTAATCATCAGGCGTTCCCGGGACGACCGCCAGGTCCGGCTCCGGTTCTGAATCAGGATCGACGATGAGCGGCATTTGCACGCGCACCCAGACGTTCATTCCGAAGAGACGCTCTAGAACCCGTTCCGTTTTTCCGATCGCTGACGCATGTGGACTGTTTTGAGGAGTCATCGTGACGATATCACCCTCAATCAATTGGACGCGGTCACCCTGAGTGAAAAACCCCGCTTCGGCCATACGGTCGTATTCCCGGCGGGTCCAGCGCTTTGTTTGTACGGCAGGGGCGGCCATCATTGCCTCATCGATTGGAGCCGAGTCTAACAAACCACCGGGTTGATCACAAGCAATCGGCCTCTTCGGATGAGGTAGTTGCCGGCGAGGATTGAAAAAGGACAGGTTTGAGAGATAAAAGAGAGGGCTCAGATTCTACACCAAGGCTGGAGAAATAAGGTTTGAAGACTATGGATATTGAAATCGGTTCCAATCTGTACCGAAATTCCAACGGCACTATCGAAGTCGAGGGCGTCCCACAAATTGAAATCGCCCGGCATCCTTCAACGGGGACTCTCCTGGTGAATTTTGCGTTGTTCGATGCGAACGGCCGACTGTTGGCGAAGGTGGTGGACAGCACCATCACGTTCAATGAACGGCGCGCTTATGAATTGACGAAGACGAACAAGAGCGTGGCGATGAAAGAAATCGAGTCCGGCAAACTCGTTCTCCATTTCGATGTGAGGGCCTCCGACGTGGTCACGTTGTCGCGAGGAGAGTTTCATACGATGAAAGGACACCTGCTGGAGATTTCCCCCAAGGAATGGAAGCTCGATAAGCAGCAGAAGAGCGGGCTGACGCACGATGCCGAGGGAGGCGCGGTGTCTATCGGTTAGCAGGCTGTTGAAAAAGTCCGCCAGCGGCGTTTTCGCGGCGCTTAGGTAATAATTACGCTTCGCCTCGAAGACACTGGGCGCTCACCAACTCGCGCCCGTCCGCAAACGTGACGCTCATTATTCTTCGCGTCGCGGCCCTCGCTGCGGTCTTGTTCGGTGACATGCGCGTCTTTGCGCGCAGGGGTGGGTGGGTGAAACAAAGGCCTTTTTGATCAGCCTGTGAACTTCTGTGAAAATGGGATTTGTGGATCTCTGGCGTCGCCACACTTGCCATATAGTTTGTCAACATCCTGCTAGGCGGAGACGCCCGCTGTCCCGGTAACGGTCGGTGTCAGGAGAAGGTTGCCGTTCTTCAGATCGATCGACACGGTGTCTCCGTCACGCAATTCTCCCTTCACCAGCAATCGCGCGATCGGCGTCTCCAATTCCTGCTGAATGAGGCGCTTGAGGGGGCGCGCTCCATAGACCGGATCATAGCCGCGCTCTCCCAGGTGCCGGAGGGCGGCAGGCGTGATGGACAGTGTGATCCGGCGTTCCGCCAGTCTGCTGCGGAGACGCTCCAACTGAATTTCCACGATCTTGACCAAATGTTCGGTACCCAGCGGATGGAACACCACGAGCTCATCGACTCGGTTCAAGAACTCCGGGCGAAAATGTTGGCGTAATTCGCCCATGACGACCGTCCTGACTTGCTCATACGAGGCGCCGCGTTGTTGCGCTTCGAGAATGTGCGGGCTGCCGATATTGGAGGTCATGATCAACACGGTGTTCTTGAAATCGACCGTGCGGCCTTGTGAATCGGTCAAGCGCCCATCGTCCAACACTTGCAGCAAGATATTGAAGACGTCGTGGTGCGCCTTTTCGATTTCATCGAACAGGATCACGGAGAACGGACGCCGTCGAACGGCTTCGGTGAGTTGACCGCCTTCCTCGTAACCGATGTAGCCGGGAGGCGCGCCGATGAGGCGGGCGACCGTGTGCTTTTCCATATATTCGGACATGTCGATTCTGATCAGATTGCCTTCGTCGTCGAACAGGATTGCGGCCAGCGCACGCGCCAATTCTGTTTTTCCGACGCCGGTCGGGCCGAGGAACAGAAATGAACCGATCGGGCGATTGGGATCTTTGATGCCGGACCGGGCACGAAGCACGGCGTCCGCGACGGCTCGAACGCCTTCATCTTGTCCCACGACACGCTGATGCAGCAGGTCCTCGAGCTTCAACAGCTTGTCGGTTTCCCCTTCGAGTAAACGAGAGACGGGAATGCCGGTCCATCGGCTGACCACGGCGGCAATCTCATCTTCATCGACCTCTTCTTTCAACAGCTTTGTCTCATCTTGCTTCTTTCCCAAATGCTGCTGCTCCAGTTCCAATTCCCGTTCGAGCCGAGGTAGCTCTCCGTACCGCAGCTCAGCCACCCGATTGAGGTCATACGCCCGCTCGGCTTGGTCGATCTTCAGTTTGACGTCCTCGATCGCTTCACGGGTCTTACGGAGGCGGGAGACGGAGGTCTTTTCCGATTCCCATCTGGTTTTCAGGGCCTGCAAGTCGCGTTGCTTTTCGTTCAGCTCGGCTTCGAGAGCGGTCAAGCGGGCGGCGCTCGCCGGATCCTTCTCTTTCTTCAACGCTTCCCGCTCGATTTCCAGTTGGAGCACCTTGCGTGAGACCTCGTCCAGCTCGGCCGGAAGGCTGTCGATTTCGGTCCTGAGCCGCGCGGCGGCTTCATCGACCAAGTCGATGGCTTTATCCGGAAGAAACCGATCGGAAATGTATCGATGCGACAATTTCGCCGCCGCGACCAGCGCGCTGTCTTTGATCCGCACGCCATGGTGGACTTCATATCGCTCTTTGAGACCGCGCAAAATGGAAATGGTGTTCTCCACGGACGGTTGATCGACCAAGACGGTCTGAAAACGGCGTTCCAAGGCAGCGTCTTTTTCGATGTGTTTCCGATATTCGTCGAGTGTCGTGGCGCCGATGAGGTGCAATTCGCCTCTTGCCAACATCGGCTTCAACAGATTGGCCGCGTCCATCGCGCCTTCGGCCGCTCCTGCCCCCACGACCGTGTGCAATTCGTCGATGAACAGCAGAATTTGACCTTGGGAAGATTGAATCTCCTTCAGCACGGCCTTGAGCCGCTCTTCGAATTCTCCGCGAAACTTCGCCCCGGCGACGAGCGATCCCATGTCCAGCGCGAAGAGCTTCTTGTGTTTGAGACTTTCGGGGACATCCCCTTTGACGATACGGATCGCCAGCCCTTCCACGATCGCGGTTTTTCCAACCCCCGGTTCGCCGATGAGCACGGGGTTGTTCTTGGTTCGGCGGGAAAGGATCTGAATCACACGTCGGATTTCGTCGTCGCGACCGATGACGGGGTCGAGCTTGCCTTGTCCGGCCAATTGGGTCAGATCACGCCCGTATTTCACCAGCGACTGGTAGGTACTTTCGGGATCCTGACTGGTGACACGCTGATTGCCGCGCACCTGTTGCAATCCGGCCAACAGACGGTCCCTGGTGAGTCCCAGCTTTTTGAGCACTCCTCCTTCCTGAACCATCGCCAACAGCACATGCTCGACGCTGAGAAAATCATCCTTGAGCGATTTTTGTTCGTCCTCCGCATGGTTGAGGACTTGGGTCAGGCGGGGGGTGATATGCATTTGGCCCGGAGCGGCTCCGGAACCTTGCACTTGCGGCAGCTTGGCCAAGGCTTGTTCGACCGCCTGCCGAACGGCAGGCAAGGCGAGACCGGCCCCCTCGAGCAGGGCAGGCGTCATTCCACCCTCCTGGTCGAGCAGCGCCAACAGCACATGCTCCACATCGATGCCTTGATGGCTCCTTCGCTGCGCATGGGCCGAGGCGGACTGCAGTGCCTCTTGCAGTTTGACTGTCATTCGGTTCACATCCATGGTGACTCACTCCTGAAAAGACACTTGAAAAGACACTTGTTGATGAGACATCTGATAACATCGGGTCGAGATAAGTCAACCAAGAATCTATTTCTGCAGGCGAGGCGACTTGCCCGCAGTATTCATGAAGGTTCGTAGCGAAATCGCGCAGTCACGTTGCGAGGTCCACGGCGCGAAGAATAATGAGCGCCACGTTTGTGGACGCCGCCGAGGCGGTGAGGCGGCGGTGTCTTCTGCACGGAGACCCGAGGAACCGAGGCATAGGTGAAACAGTATGTCGAAGTTGCGAGGGGCGAGCCTGCCCGCCGAAGGCTCGCCGCGGCAGCGAATTCGCGATTGCAGCAGAATTTTCATGAATATTGCGGGCAGGTTCTTGACCTCTTGCACAATCCCGATTAGGGTACGCAGCGGTATGGTCAACCTCGTCTCAGCCACGCTTCAGCTGTATCGGCATGTTCTCTATGCGACCGGGCGTTCGCTCGGTCGCAGTTGGGTGACCGTGGTGGCTCTTATCGTATTCGCCATCCTGTTTTTAGGCACGTCACGGATCGCCGCTCCATTGGGAATCGCAGGGGGGTTCATCCTCGGCATCGTCAATGCGTTGTTGGTAGGGGCCACCCTCCGGCTCATCGAGCTGTCTTTGAGTGGAGCGAGGTCCATTCGGCTCACGGACGTGACCGAGAGCTTTGGCTATTACTTCTGGGACGTGATCGGCGTGGGATTTGTGCTGTGGTTGCCGACGATGCTGCTCGATATGGGGATGCAAGCGAATCCCTATGGACAGTTTCTGTTATCGGCATTTCTGCTGCTGGTGTTCATCCTCTTGAATCCGGCGCCGGAGGTGATTTATCAAGTCCGACACGATTCAACACTCAACGTGTTCAAAACCTCCTATGAGTTTGTGTTGGAGCATTGGGTCGAGTGGTTTCTCCCCTTCGCGATTCTCATCTTGCCGGTGGTGCTGTCACCGAGCGGGCTGCAGGAGTTCTTCACGCTTTCCGGCCGTGTCGGGCGGGGCGCAGGTCTCGACTTCTTCCAAATCCTCATGCTGCCACTCACCGCGATCGGGGGGTGGTTATCCTACGCGGGCTTGGATTCCGAAGGGCAAGGGATCATTCTGCTGCTCCTGACTCCGCCGATGGCCATGGCGATTTTGCTGTTCCGCGGTCACCTTTTTGCGTCGCTCCATGGGTCCTCCAGACGACAACGTCTATTTTCTCACCAGTTCGGCACCAGACAGTAGGGCCGACGTCAGGATAGGCCGTCCGGTTCATTGCAGGTATCTCTCTCTGTACCAACTTGAGACGATTCTTGGTTGTTGATGGTTCTTGGCTTGTGATTCAGAACTGAAATAGTGTATGGGTTGGCCTACATGTGAGTGGATTCCTTCGCGCTGTGGTGCGGAGGCGGTGGAGACGCATGCAACTTTCGATCTTTTGGCGGTTGGTGATGACGTCCCTTGTCATTATTACAGTCATGGGAGGGGTCAACATCTACGCGCTCTTTCAGCTTCGGCAGTTGACGGCAATGAGTACCCGGATGGCATCGTACCATTATCCGGCGGCTGAATCCGCGAAGAGGCTGTTGGGTTCGCTCTATGCCCAATTGAACAGTGAAAAGAAATACCTTGCGACCAGAGATCGAACCTTTCTGACGAATCTGACTGAAGAGGTCGATGAGTTTCAGCGCAGTCTTCAGCTGCTGCGGAGCCAGGAAAGTTTCCCTCAAGGATTGAAACTGCTCCAAGAGACGGACGAATTGCTCAAGGAGCAGCTGAAGCTTTTTCAGAATGAATTGCAGACCGCGAAGGGGAAGATTCGTGAGGCGACTCCGGAGTATGAGAACCACCGTGATGTCCTGACGGATCGGATGTCTTCCTCGATTCAGGGGTATATCGATCTGCACGAGGCTCGAGTGAGTGTCGGGGTGACGGCATCCCGAGCAAGTGCGGCTCAGGCGGAGGCCGTCACAGAGCAACTGGTCTTGGTCGCGTTGGTGTTCGGGTTGGGGCTTGCCGGCATTGCCAGTTATACGATTTTACGTCCGCTTCGACAGCTGCAAGGGCACATCAAACAGATCGGGCAAGGAAATTTCGGGGCATCCCTTCAGATCAAAGCTCCTGCGGAGTTACGCGAGCTCGTCGATACCGTGAATTGGATGGGCAAAAAACTGCAGGAAATAGACGATATGAAAACGGAGTTCCTCGCGCACGTGTCCCATGAATTGCGTACTCCGATGGCCTCGATTCAAGAAGGCACGCACCTCCTGCTCGATGAAATTCCGGGTCCACTGGTACAGGAGCAGCGGACTATTTTAAAGATCATGGCCGACAGCAGTAAGCGGCTGATCCATCTGATCTCCACGATTCTGGATTTATCGAAAATGGAAGCCGGGATGATGGAGTACCGCATTGTCCCGGTGGATCTCCAGCGGATCGGGGAAATTTCCATCAATAAGATTCGTCTCTTGGCGGACTCCAAACATGTGCAACTTGTGCTGGAAAGTATCGGAGAGCGGGCGTGGGTCAAGGCGGACGCCTCCCGGTTGGAACAGGTGCTCGATAATTTACTCTCAAACGCCCTGAAATTCAGTCCTGAGGGAGGTGTGGTGAAGGTTCAAATGAAACCCGACCCACAAGCCGGAGTTCTTGAAGTGACCGTCTCAGATACGGGACCCGGCATCGCTCCGGAGGACCTTCCCCATGTGTTCGAACGTTTTGTTCAAGGCCGCATGAAGACAAAGCATACGGCGGGGAGTGGATTGGGTTTAGCATTGGCGAAGAAGGTCGTCCACGCTCACGGGGGAAGAATCTGGATCGAAAGTGAGAAAGGCAAGGGGGCGACTGTACGGTTTATCCTACGGTTGGCAAAACCAGAAAAGGTAGGACAAGCGTGACGAGAAAAGCGCTATCTCTGACGAGAGCTTCCATTATCATTAGTTCTACCTTATCATTATTGGCTGGGTGTGCGGCTTGGACGACTCCTCCAGCCGGTTCTCGTCCATTTTTTTCTGTAGATCCTCGAGAAACCAAATTTTTTCAATCCCTTACGAAGAAACAAGAGAGTATAGCCTCCAAATGTGGTGAATCGACCACTTGTGACCATGTCTACTTTACGCGCGGATTGCTCGGACTTTATGAAAGCCGCGAAGTTGCAGAGAAATATTTTGAGAAGGTTGTAGCGGTGGCCCCCAGGAGCCACCTCGCTGCGTCAAGCAAAGCGTGGCTTGAATTGCTGCAACAACCTGCCGTTCCTGGACACAGATCATGGCTGGAGGCTGTGTTTCGAGCCCCGCTTCTTGCGGAGGCCAATACATCGTTGGCGTCGACTGCCGATCGTCTGGTGCGGGATTTGCTTGATCGTGAGGTGCTCGTTCAACAACTTCGTGCATCCAAGGGCGACGATTCCGAAACGGTGGGGTCTTTGCAGCGCGAGTTGGCGGATCGGGAGCATAAGATCGAGTCGCTGTTGTCGAAGAAAGACTCGGCCAAGCCGACGGCCGATTCGACATCGATTCAAAATATGCAAAAACAGCTTGCCGAGCGCGACAGAAAGATCGAGGAGCTTTCCACGCAACTCGAAGCGTTGAAACGAATCGATCAGGAAATGCGGGAAAAAGTGCGGCCGATACGTCCGCCGGCAACTACCGTTCCGGTTCCGGGCCACGAGACGACACCTTAACGACACCTTGGGAGAAGGGATCCTTATGGAGCAAGAACACATTCTCGTAGTCGACGACGATGAGGGGCTGTTGCATTTGTTGAAAATGCGATTGTCCGCGATGGGGTATTCGGTCACCCCTTGTACGACGGGGCATGATGCGGTCGGAGAGGCCAAGAAGACGATGTTCAACTTGGCGATCACCGACCTGCGTCTTCGCGGGGAAGACGGCTTGGACGTGACCGAAGAACTCCTCAGGAGTCATCCGGGACTTCCGGTCATCATTCTGACGGCCCATGGGAGTATTCCCAATGCCGTGGAGGCGATGCAACGAGGTGCGTTCGGGTACCTGACGAAGCCGTTTGATGATAAAGAGCTGAAAGCCACGATCGAGAAAGCGCTCGCGCAACAGCGGATGAGCCGGGAGATTCAGCGGCTCAAGTCGCTGGTCAAGGAACTGTACGGACTCGAAAATGTCGTGGCGCGGAGTCCCGCGATGCAACGGCTTTTCCAGCAAATCGCGCAGGTGGCCGATTCGGATGCGACCATTTTGCTGTTTGGAGAAACCGGCACCGGCAAAGAGGTGATGGCTCGCGTCATCCATACGAACAGCCGACGCGGGAAGGGCCCGTTCGTGGCGCTCAACTGCGCCGCCATACCAGAAACACTGTTCGAGAGCGAGTTGTTCGGACATGTGAAAGGCGCATTCACGAGCGCCTTGGGCGCGAAGCGCGGATTGTTTCAAATGGCCAACGGCGGCACGCTGTTCCTCGACGAGATCGGTGAGATGCCGCTGTCCATGCAGGTCAAATTATTGCGTGCCGTGCAAGAGCGGGAAATTCGAGAGGTGGGATCGGAAACCTCGATCAAAGTCGATGTCCGTATCATTGCCGCGACCAATAAGGATCTCGGTGAGGCGGTCAAAAACGGGACGTTCCGCAACGATCTGTACTATCGAATTTCGGTAGTCCCCCTGTTCATCCCGCCGCTGCGGGATCGGCGCGATGATATTCCGCTGTTGGCGCAACATTTCCTGAAGCTCAGCGTGAAACGGGCGAACAAGGAGGTGAAAGGGTTCACGCCTGCGGCGCTTCATCGATTGATGATCAATCCCTGGCCGGGCAATGTGCGCGAGCTGGAGAACGTGGTCGAGAAGGCCGTGGTGATGTCGCGGCAAGATATGCTCACGCCGGATTTGTTGCCGGCGGTCAGTGTGTCGCCCGATTCGCCGCTTAAGCCGCTGACGGAGGCCAAAGAAGAATTCGAGCGGACCTATTTGAAAAATGTCCTTCAATTGACGGGGGGAAATATCTCTCGCGCCGCGCAGTTTGCCGGCCGGTATCGAGCCGACTTCTATAAGATGTTGAGAAAATACGGCCTTCATCCGTCGACCACGAAAGGGGGACGAGCGGATTCGGACATGGAAGAGTTCGAAAGCGAAGTGAGTTTGACCGAAGCGGAGCGATAGCTCTTCGATTCCTTCGATCTGGAAAAGGCCTAGGCGAAGCAAAGGCCGCGTCTCTTGAGACGCGGCCTTTGTGTTTCAGACAACCTGCGCATGACTCATTCGTTCCGAGTCTCTCTCGCCGACCGGTGATCACGGTTGTCACGCCGTGCCTTTTTCATTGCACTCCCAATCTTCGAGCGCTTAGGATATTGAGGCACAAGAGCCGTCCCATTGAGAAAGGAGGGTGCCTATGATGCACGAGGGAAAATCCATGATCGTGTCGGTTGGAATGTTGATCATGGCCGTCTCCGCCGCACTATCACCATCATCGGTCCTCGGCGAAGGAGGGGCGCGCCGCGACGTGGTCCGTCAGGCGGCCGAAGCGGCAGCCGCTGAACATGCCGCACCCTCGTCACTGTCGAAGCATGCCACCATTCTCAATCGGGACGGACACGTGGTCCGCATCGGGAGCAATGGGTGGATATGCTTGCCGGATGATCCCAATACGGCAGGGACAGACTCCATCTGTATGGACGAATCGTGGCGTACTTTTATGGATGCGTTGAAGAACAAGAAGAAGCCTACCTCCACTCAGGTAGGGATAGCCTATATGCTTCAAGGCGACCGTCCGGTGAGCAATACCGACCCGTATGCGACCGAACCGAAGCCGGGAGATGATTGGATCGATAAGCTCGGCGCCCATATCATGATCCTTCTGCCCGATGCGGACACGTTGAAAAGCGTGCCGACGAATCCGAGAAACGGCGGACCATGGATCATGTGGGCCGGAACTCCCTATGCCCACCTGATGATTCCGGTCGACAGCTACCCGACAGAGTAGGAAGACGCTTGAAGCGCCTCAATAGCCTCCATTAAGAAGGGAGGAGATGGAGAGCTACGAGTGTAACGAGTTGGGCGATAAAGAAGAGGACGTGGCCACGCTCAGGGTCATATTGCTTGCACAATTCATCGGCAAGCATAAAAGCCGCCCAGAGAGCCAATCCTGCCGCAAAGGCGGCATCGACGAGTTCCCCTCTCAGCGAGAAGGTTGCAAGGCTTGCGACAATGGCCCATCCAAATAGGAACGTCGTGATCAGTTGCCAGAGCAGAATGCCGGAGAATAAGGCCTTGGATATCCACGGCGGGGCCACGTACTCAGTGAGCGCGAGGACGACTGCCTGAAAATTGTGAGAGGCGAATTTCCATGTCCAGGGTATGAGGCGCAAGACCTTCAAGCCCTCGCACAGGTTTGTAAAAAATACGAGAAGAAACCAGAGTCCCCAAAACGATAGGAGGCCGAGTTTGATCACAAGGAGATGCGAGGCCACGAACATGTCCCATCACGTCCGACGTCAGATGCTTAGCCGTCTGTTCACTGTCGGATCGTGTCGCCGTCATGAGGTGTTCATGAGGTGCACATGAAATTACGGTTCACTCGCACGTTGAATCATGTCTTTGATGGCATCAGCGCTTTGTCGGCCCACCAAACTTCCGATTCGCGGACTTCTCCATCCCACCACGAGTAGGATGATGAAGCATCTGGGAGAATCCCTGAAGAGACAGTACGGTCAACAGCCGGTCAAGGTAAGCCACTGACTGCGCCATCTCTGTTTGAAAGGTTGAAGCCGGCGAGAGGAATCGGGGACGACCGGATACTGCTTAAGGTAATTGTCTAGTATGTCATACACTGTTTACTCGATACAATTCAGTCATGCCCAGGAAATCGAGCCATGCCGACCCAGACTTGATACAAGCTTGCCGGCGTTTAGCCGAGACGGCGGAAGCCTTTGTCAACCGAGCTCCTCGGCAAAAGCGAATCGAGGCGGAACGCTCGGCGCTCTTCGATGCGTTATCCCATGCTCAACTTGTGCTGTCCGTGACTCGCTTGCCGCAAGAGATCGAAAAGGGCCCATCGAAGCGGGAGGAACAACAGGAACAAACCAGAGCACTCGAAGACCGATTGAAGCAATCGCAGACCGACTTGGCACAGTCTCAGCATGTTCTTGAACAGCTGGATTGGCTCATACAACCCGTGGCCACCACACTCGATGAACTACGGAGTAAGACTGAAAAAGCCCAGACCGTCTTGAAGACGGCTTTGAAATCTCCCGCCCCTGTGCTTCCCTTCAGGAGATCGAGATAGACGATTCTGTCGCGAACCATTCAACCGTCGGCGCTCGGCTTTGAATCCTCACTCGCGCCGCCTGTCTCCGTGGCCGGCATCGCTTTCAACATCGATTGACGTTTTCCCAGTGCGACGACATTGAGTGCCACCAAGAGGGTGAAGAGAGGGTTAGAAAGAAGAACTGCCGTTGTGTCCAGCAGGGAACTGATGATCTGATACAGGCTGAACAGGAGCAGGACTATGTTGAGACGCCATGCGATCTGCACAACTTTTAGTGTACCGGTTGACCCTAAACCACGCCAGGCGTAGTACAGCGAAAGCACGTGCAGAACAAACAACAGCAACGTGACGACGAGGAAAGCAATCAGAGATACCGATCCTGATTTTGACAATCGAATAATTTCCGGTGGCACTCGGATGATGAGCCCAAGTGAATACAGAAACAGCATCGCGATGTTGGCCATGCGGAGCAGGCGAATCATCGTATCAATGGTGAGGGTCACGGCCATGTTTCAATTCCGCGGGTTCTGAGAACTCGTGGACCTTGACTCATTCCTGTGTGAGTTGAAGTTGACACTAGACAAGTCGCATCCTGGATTGCGACATAGAGCTGAATCCTCACCTCCGCGTCGCAGCTCTTGGAGATCGCGATCCACGGATCGAAATATACACGAGTTCATAGAAGGGATGTGAGAAGGTAAGTAAGTGATTCCGACAAATGAGGAGTCGGCGCGGGCACTAGCCAGGATATTCCGCATGGTATCCGCACTATTCACCGGCGGGGCCGGACAGGCTCAGGTAGGCGGTGGACCCTCTCCAGGTGGAGACAATGGGAAGCGAGTTAGAAAAGCCAGGCGGCGGGTCTATGACCCAAAATCGGACTCACGGCCGAACACCTTCGGGCCCGATGGAGCAAGGGGCGCCCGGATATGACGAGACCGAGAATGGGCGAGGATGCCACACCGCAAGGAAGGGCTCCTGAGTCGAGTGGAAAGTAATCCGAATCTCCCAGGAGCGCACGGGACCGGATCCGGGACTGAAGCTGGGAGCATGGGATCACGCTATGAGCCCAACCCACATCCATGACGCGCCGCCACAGATTTCATTCCCCATCGGCGTGAATCGATCACAGTCTTCGCTACATGGAGGGCGGCGGCGTCTGCCTCACTATGCGTCGCGAAGCTGCCCTCGCAATAGCCGGTGACTCCGGAGTCAATAATGAGATACTGGCACACCCATCGCCCTTCCTTTTGACCTGCGATGAGAGCGATGAGATCGCCCTTATATTCTCGTATGATGTCGTCCCTCCTTGCGAATCCCACGACACCGCGACGCACGCTATTCTAATAAGATGGGGCTATAGCTTTCTCCCGCTTTCCCTCCGATTCGTCCCTTGGCCTGAATAGGCTCATACTCGTGTTTTATGTGATCGTAGGGTCGCCCAGCTTGCCCGCCGGTTCGTTGTCCAGGGTGTCCGTCCAGCCGTTCTTTTGCTTGAACAGATGGGCGGTTGTGTTTGAGGTGCCCGTAGGGCTGCCCAGCTTGTCCGCCGATACGTGAAGCAACACGAGACGCTTCCATCCCGTCTTTCGCCCATGTGGTCTGATGAGATAGGCCAATGCTCAGTATGACTCCACACGCGAGGATACCAATGATGTTGGTTACTGCAATCATAAGAACCTCCTTGAGTGAAACGATTTACAGGAGAAGATTCTGTACAGCACTTCGGCAGGCTCGCATCTTTGAAACAAATCTCATGCGAGACACAACACGTTTGAGCATCTCTACAACATAACGGGCCACTCCGAACATATTCGTGGAGGAAGCTCCGGCCGGCATAGATCGGTTGTAAGCTTGGTGAAGTCGATACGTGAAGAGATCCTCGATCGGTGTGATGGCCATGTCAACCTCCTGAGAGCGCGATTTCAGCTGATCAACAGCCCGTGACAGGCCCTACGGGCTGCTGACCTTTCTTCAAACACAGCCACGACCACTAGCCGAGAATCGCCGCTCCGAATGTGAGCCAGCGCATCCATGGATCTTCGGATCTTCCTTTTCCTATCGCCAATCGACGAACACATGTCGCCAATCGACGAACACATGCTACACAAGGGAGATGAAGGAAGAGCGAAAAGAAGGTGAAGAACTACTCATGAAGTAGAACCTCACAGGGCAGCAATCGCATGCCGGCGGCCTCAGAAGCCGTGGCCATCCTCGGAGGAATAAATTATCTTACATGAGTAATCCTAAATGAATGCCGGTATCATCGGATTGAACGATCCTATGGCAACTTTGCCAGGCCTTTTCGTTGCCCGATGTGATGGAGGAAGAGGAGGTGAAAACTGAGTTCAAGGATGGAGAGTTGAATCTGCATCTCCCGAAGTCAGAGAAGGCAAAACCTTACCTCTGGATGCCGACCGATCGAGAGCCCTTCACGAATGAACGCCGAGATACCTTGCTGGGAAGACTGTTCTTTCTCCTCCACACTTCAATGGCCGTTTGAAGTTCTAAGTATGTATTCACAATGGAGTCCAGTTCCACTTCCGTGAGAGGCTTTCCTGCCATGAGGTGCGCTCCTATGGGGCTGGTAGCAGTCATAAACCTCGCCACAGGCTTCTGTACCCTCGATCTATTATTCGTCGCCATGCCTTCCTCATCAATAAGCTGGAGCGTATTGGGAATCAATGAAAGCTGTTCTCTTTATACAAGAAATTCGAAGCCATCCTACCTCATCAAAATGATCGTTCTGCCCAGTGAAACTACCGGCCAAGCTATTTGAACGGCCCTTCCCTGTGCATGGTCAGAAGTCAGTCTAAGATGAAAACCAATCTGGACTATCCCACCAAAGAAGAGAATACACGTATCCACCCCAAGTGATGTGCTTTCCATAAAGACTTGGATAGACCGATCTGGGCAGGAACGCTTGCGATGCCAGCGACCGCCCATGGCCTGGCGTGAAGCATGTTACGTACCGTCCTGGAACGCGGAGGTGCTATGTGTGGATGGGAAATGTGCGGTTATTATCAAGTCAAGAGATTACCTAAACTTATACCGATATCCATCTTTCACACGCTCTGTACTCTGCGTTGAGGTTGAGTCGTGTGAGCGAAAACACAAGAGTGGGCCGTGCACAAGCGCACCTTGCAAGGCGGAGGTTGTCTATGTACTGGCCCGCTAGGGAGGGAATCTAGTAACACCTCGACCGAGGGCGTTCCTTAAGCGCTATTTATGGGCGTGTGTACGCCCATGCAACCCGAAGAAACGTTCCGCGTAGAGGCAGCTATAGGTCAACTCCCTCTCACGAAACTGCTATCAATCTACGTATCGCCCTGCGATAACTACTCGCTCTTCACGGCTTTGTGCCGAGATATACAGCCATTTGTCCCAGGCAGGGAGCAGGCAAAGAGTGAACTGGTCTTCTTCCGAGAGGCGAGGACGGAGAGCTGGAACGTGCTCGATCCTCAGCCTGGGCTATGGCTTTTCCTAGCTGCGGATGGAGTAAGAAATGAATATAAATCGAGAAACATGCGGCTGCTCAGATAAACATGTGGCGTCTCTCCCTGTCGTGGCAGGTATTCAGGCTGAGCACCAGGCTCGAGTTTAGGAGGATTTGCGCAAGAGCTATTCGAGCTCTTTCACGAATCCCTTCAGGCTCGTGCGTGAAGGTTGAGGGTGCGTGGTGAATGCCGCGTGGGGACTTGGAATCCGATACGATCAAGCATCAAAAGACCGGCATCTCGAATATAGACGTGCAGTTTGGCACATCCCGAAAATCAATAGCGATTATGTCCCGGCACTGAGTCGTATCTGAAGGCGGCGAGGGAGTCGGCTGGCTGTGTTGTGTAGAGAATGGTCTCGAGTCCCACCTCGCAAAATGTACTGGCAAGAAAACCTAAGGGGCCACAGCACGAGACACCTACCTGAGAGTTGTACGGAGGGCTTCATGAGGACATTCACAATCGCATGTGGATGGATGATGGTATTCTTCGCCGGGTGCGTGCCGGTGACCGACGGGTTTCGACACGATCCGCCGGCTCAGGGCGCGCTCACGATTGTGTGGGGAGACGATGTGAGCGCCGTGGGCATGGCGACGACCTGGCTGCAGAAACGAGGCCGGTCTGTTCTCGAGCGAAGCCTCTTGTACACGAACCTGGAGACAGACAACCTCGAACTGACGCACACGCTCAAGGATGAAGCGACCATCCTTCAGACCGCGACGAAAATGGGAGTGCAGGAAGTGGTATTTCTCAATCGCGGAGGCGACCATCGGGCGCCGATGATCAGCGTCCGGGGCGTAGATGTCCAGACTGGACGAATTTCCTGGAGCGGCAGCGCCCGGTATGCCACGTTCGAGACCCGTCCCACGAAGGATGCCCTTGCTCTGCTGACGTGTGAGGCGCTCGCGACGGTCTGGGGGTTCCGTCCGTCGGGAACAAAGTGGTTTCTCTCTTCTGAGAAGATGTGCGCCATTGCCGAACCTCTCCCGACGGGCTCGCAATGAGTTGGTTCAACGATTCATCAGAGGCAGAAGCACGAAAGGCGGATCGTCGAGTGCTCTTCCGATGAACTGCGTGAGAGGTCTTCGCATGAACGCGACGGATCGAAACATGAGGTGCATGCTCGCCGAGCGGAGTTGGATCATACTCTGTTCAGTGGGCCTGATGCTGGAAATTGGGGGGTGTGCGGTTTCCTACGGCACGACCAACACGCCCAGAACCGCCACCGAACAATTGGTCTTGGCCCAGGCGTTTCAAAGGAGTCTGATCGATGCAGCGGTGCCCGTTCGTCCGGGGCAATCTGTCGCGGTTGAAACAACCGGCCTTACGGCTGATCAGGGATACGCGAACGCGCTCATTGAGAGATGGCTGAGCCGGGAAGGGTTTTCTGTACCGAAAGACAAAGACGGAAAAGAAACGCTGGTAGTCAGGGTGACGTTGGATGCGTTCGGTACGCTCCACAACCACACGTTCTTCGGTATGCCGGCGCTCAGCAGCGCATTCATCCCGTTTGCCGTGCCCAAATTGTCGATCTACGAGGCGTCCAGGCAGCAAGGACATGCCCGTTTGTCGATGGATTTTCTGGATAAGAAAACCGGGCAGCTCGTAGGTTCGACACCAACATATGAGGGCGATGCCTACTATAACCACTACATATTCTTCTTCGTCTTCTCGACGACCTTGTCGGATCTGGTGCCGCCTGTCCCGTAGATGCGATCAATCATGCGGCGATCTCCACACATCCCACCTGCAAATGAAAGTATGTAACGCGGGCACAGTACCGTCGGTGGGGCTGTAAACAGTCGTGTCGGGAATGGGGTACTTCGCAATCTGCGAAGATACGGAGGGCAATACCTTCGCCCTGTGGGAAATGAATCAGCGTGCGCCACATGAGAGGCGACGGCATGATAGCCACTACAATAGGAAGGAATGTGACAAAGAACGGGGTGTTTTCCCAGGTTACAACAGGTATTCTTGCGTCCATGCTTGAACCCGAGGATCTGGCGCGCGAGACGACCGATGCGGTCGTAGACCGCCTGCGTGGCGTTCTTCTCGCCAAGTCCAGATTTCAGGGCGATCCCGCGCCGAATCATCGGCAGTGGAATGAAGGTCGGTTCTATGAGGATGAAAGCCTACATCCCTGTCGTTCTTCTCGCCTGTGGAGGGACAAGCCTGGCATTCGCTGTGACCACTGACTCTGCAGAGACCCTCCAGCGAACGGTCCGGGGGACTGTGGTCGCGACGGACATCACTGTCGATCCGCAGACCATCGTGGTGGAAGTCCCGCTCCCGCATCAGGAAGCGCTCGTGGTCGGAGCTCGTGTGCCGACGGATACGAAGATTACGAGAGGGAAGCAGGACGCTCAGTTAGCGGACGTCCAAGTCGGTGAGAAGGCGGATATCACGTACCTGAAGACCCCAGATGGTTTGATTGCTCGATCCGTTCATGTGCGATGACGAGGAGGACGGATGTTGCTTCAGAGACGACGCGGGCGGGACAGGCTCGTGCTGTGGGTGATGGTGCTCACGATTGTAGCGGGCTGTAGCGGCCGGAGAGTCATGAGCGGGGTGGAGGATCAAGCTTCCGTATCCCGTCCCTTTCCTGAGGACGAGGCGGCGAAAGTCGCGCCCCCGGCTCGCGTGGAAGCCCCGGAGATGCGTCTGCCGGAACAGCCGGCTGCCGTGGAGTCTCCATCCAACCCGATCCCTCCGCCGAGCGAACCGGTGGCCGAGCTCGCCGACGTGTATTTCGATTTTGATCAATATGCGCTCCGCCGTGAGGCGCGATCGAGGCTCAAAGCCGCGGCCACGATTCTCCAGGCGCAGCCGGACCAAACGATCGTGATCGAAGGCCACTGTGATGAGCGGGGCACCAGTGCGTACAACCTCGTCCTGGGGGAACGGCGCGCTCAGGCCGCCAAGCGCTATTTGCAAGACCTCGGGGTGGCCGCGTCGCAACTCCGCATCCTCAGTTACGGGAAAGAACGGCCCTTCTGCACCGAGCACAGTGAAGCCTGCTGGCAATCGAACCGACGAGTGCATTTCAAGCAGCCGTAGCAGGTGTGGAGAAAGACAACCCGCTTCAATCTCCACGCAACACCCCCACAGAACGTAAGACTGGGGCATATTCTTGGATTCACTTGTCACTTGGACGAAGGTCGTGTACGCCCTCCATGCGTTCAGCCTGCTTACCGGCATCATCGGCACTGCCACAGTGGTCGGCGCATTCCTTACCGGCTGGCCTTCGATCATCGCGGTCATTCTGAACTACATCAAGCGGAGCGAGGCTCGCGGCACCTGGCTCGACTCGCACTTTCGCTGGCAGATCCGGACGTTCTGGTTCGGACTGCTGTGGATCTCCCTTTGCGTGGTTTTCATCATCGCAACCTTTGGGATCGGCCTCCTCGTAATGTGGCTACCAATCACTCTAGTCGGACTTTGGTTCGTGTACCGGATCGTTCGCGGTTGGGTCACTCTTAGCGACGGCCGGCCGATGTATGTATAAGCATAGCGAACTCATGAGTGCAGTACGCCTAGCGTATCGTCTTGTGTGCGCGACTCAACCACGCAACACGAGCTGCGTGACACATGATAAGTGTCAACGGCCTACCGCGCAGAGGATATCCAACATAGACTGAATGTATGGGAATTGCTGAAGGTGCGCAGCTTGAATTCTGAGAGACCCCCCTGTAAAGGCGGGGGAATCTATATAGAAATACAGGACCCATCGCAAGACATACCGTACAACGCATATGCAAGGCTTCCGACACCGAGCCTTGCATCCAGCGCGACCGGCCTAACTCGACGAAAGAATGTGACACTCCTGAAAGGAGATGCCACATTGACACTTTCGGGCGCAGACCTCCCGCTCAGGAGATATGAGATAGATGAAGAAAGGAAGTACAGTGCGCACCGATTCATGTGCCGGCAAATATTAGGATGTTAATGCAGCCGCAGTTTGTTCGGATGGTACCGAGGTCTGGGTTAAATGGATGAGACCGCTCATCACCCTGGGCGGTTCGGTTCTTGCGTTCCCTCGGCATGGGTTGCTGGTTCTCCAACGCATGGCGCTGAAAGAAGATGTGAAGATACACGCAGTCACGCGATAGCCTGCATGGCGCATCCACGAAAAGAAGCGGATGTTATGAGAAGCAAGGGACTCTTGCGCTTCTTCGCATCGATGCGTCTGATTGCCGTGTTGGCATTGTGCGTTGATGTGTTCGGCCGGCCCGAGGCTCATGCCAAGGAGTTCTGGTTTGAAGCGCAGGAATTGGATAAGGAGAAGGGTGTTTACGAAGCGGGAGAAACGAAAATCTGGCTTCCTCCCGCTGTAGTCATTGAGCAGAAAGAAGATCTCAATGAACCCTTATGGTTCATAGTTCAGAACCCTACCGGCATCGATCACGAATTCGCGGTAGGGGGACTTTTCATGCTGGTACCGGAAGAAGAGGCAATCCCCGAGATAAAGTTGGATCCTGAATCCGCAGGGCTGCTCCCCAGAAGCATCCGGGTACCGCTTCACATCAAGGTAAAGTCTGGACAGACGAGGAGAGTTCAGGTTGCGTCACACGGATTAATTGGTGAGGAAAACCTGGGGGCTCGGTATCAGTTCTTTTGTCCCAAGCACAAGGATATCCGAGTCAGCAGGTTCATCTATGTGGACTAGGCAAATCCCATCAGCAATCTCGACTAATACCACGATCGTGTCACGAAATAACTGAAGACTAGGACGCCAATGACGCCTGTCACGTACAACACGGCGGCTCTCGCCAGTGGATTGTGACGCCATTGGAGAAAGTTCTGAAGATGGTTGGGGGATACAGTCATCGGTCACCTTCCTTCTCGCCCGATGTCGGCGGCGGCTCTCCTGTCCCGTCGGCACGATGTGGGTCAATCGTAGACTGCACAGGATACCTCCATGGCAACGGATGTCCATGCTCTCAATCCCTAGGTGGCATATTGTCCTGCACGATCTCACTGCGGATTCTAGAACGTTTTTGACGCTTTTTGCCTCAGTCGGTGAGGGGTACCCTCAACCTTCGGGCCTTAATTAGCTGACCCACCAACCGGGCGGCAAAGGAAACACCTAGACCAACCTGGCCGGACAGTTTACCTACATTGCAGTTTGCAGTGGAGCGGGGTATACGCCGGGCACGGTCGGTGAAGCTTGGTTTCCTCGTTATTGGGCTGCGCATGGCCGGCGGCGATGAGAGTGGTGGAAAGGTTTTTGCCGTCCACTATCAGATAGCCGTGCAGGCGAAAATATTTATCCCGCTCGGGCTCAGTCACATCGATGCGCATGGCTTTACCCAATTGGGCTCGAAGAAAATCACGTGCTTCTTTCGCCAGCTCCGTTTCCTGGAGACACCGGCCTTTGATCGCCCATGTGTGGATTCCCTTCAGCCGAATCGGGATATTTTGACCAAATATGGGGGGCAGCATTGGATCGCTCAACGAGATGATGCACGTGTCGGCCTCGGAGCAATCATGGACCGTGACATTGGTGAACGGCGACTCGCGGTCAAGGTTCAAGGTCGACTGATGGGTTGTATGGGTGCCACAGGCGGAAACAGATACGATCAATGTATAAAGGGCGAGCTGATACAGTCGCATATTCCAACAATGTCGAGCCGCCCTTCCCTTGTCAACTAGGTATGTCTCCAACTATTTCTGTACGGTCACGATCTGAACTCTGAGCGAAGCAATCGGTTGACATCCAGCACGTCCGAGGATATCCATTGTTGCCATCTGTGGTACCTGACTGACAATGTCGCGTTGCAATTGTGAGGGAGCTTGCTGTCCGACAAGAGAACGGACAAGCCGGTGATGCAGGAGGCCGCATTACGGCGTATGTAGACGATCAGAATACTGCCCTGTGGATCCGCTCCAACGAAAGTACCGATCACGAGACGAGCAGGCTCGGTTGACTGCAACCCGAATTAAACTATCGGAAGCGATCTCTCGTCCAAGGAATTTCCCCAGTTACAAAGCCGGTGGACTTACGCGACAGTAAGCGAATACTGAACGGAGGACACCAATGGAGGCTCGAATCCTATCAATGCTTGTGGTCGGATTATTGGGTTCCGGACTCGGCACGGCATACTCAGACGATTCCATGGCCGAGAAAAAAGCGAACCCGACCATCACCGAGCGTGTCACGCGAGACACCATCATGGGGACCTTAACGAGAAAAGAGGGAACCTTAATGAGAAAAGAGGGTGAGTATTACTACATCCGAGACGATGACGGCCAGGTGCAAAAGATCCATGTCGATAAGAGCACCAAGTTGGATAAAGTGATGACGGGCGACTTTGTTAAAGCCTATGTGACAGACCAGGGCCATACGACGACGTTGCAGCGGGATGATTGAGGGGAGTCCAGTTGGAGAAGAATTCTGTTCCGACGAATACCGAACAGCCGACCAGGGAGGAAATGCTTACCTCTGCAAACATCCGGGCTGCCCCAGATAAAGCTGACTATTGCACCAGTGAAATCTCGACGCTGGCGGCTAATTGACACTGCCGGTCTTGCAGTCGAAGGGCGGAACGTCTCCTCTAGCTCTGCTAATCTTTAAGTACTTCTTAGGGTTCTTCCTAGTTCCCATCCTGGAATTATATCAGGCAACACTCTAAAAGCTTGTATAGGTTTCAGAAACGAAGGTCAGTTTAGTTGATTTTACCCGCATTCCGATATGCTCCACCTATGTAACCGTGGGACATGCTGAAGGCTGACATTGTTGAGGGGATTTATCTCAAGCAGACGATAGAGCGGCATGGCATTCCTGCAGGTCTAATCGGTGTCGTGCATAAGGTCGGCACAGACTGGAGCGGGGAATGGATGTTTCAACTTCACTATTTGAACCCACCTGGGGGCATGCGCAAGAAGCCAGTTCCACCATGGAGTTTGAACCTGCGAGAGACGGACCTCGTTGGCTTTGAACTGATTGGAACCTGGACAGAGGCCCAGGTTTTGTTGGCATCTGCCCATTCAACCAAACCAAAGAAAGAACCGAAGCTTCCGAGGCTGTCCGCAGTGATGGGGAAAAAGGTACATCGAAATCAGCTTCGTTTGTTTGAAGACTTCTAAGGTTTACCGAATCAGGCTAGAAAGATTCTGAGCAGACGCTCTAGGCGTCCGTTCCGGTCTTGGGAATAGCTGAAAACCACGGTATACGGCTGGTATCGGGCAGCGGCTTAGCGGGCTTTGTGTTGATCCTGAGACCGGCGAGCGGCTTCCTCTTGCCTAGGCCGAGGGGCCGGGAGCGTTTGCGACTAACGAGACGGGGTTTGGAGTTCTTTGGAGGCATGCCCAATATTATACCAGGGAAATGCACCAATGACGGCCAAGCCACAGGAGGGGTGGAGCTGGCGAGAGGAATCGAACCTCCAACCTGCGGTTTACAAAACCTTCCGGGCAGGGTCTTCGTAACCCCCTGAAAACGCTCGAATCACCGCGTCTAGACTGACGATTTCGTGTTGGTAGGTATACCCCGTATTTCCCCGCATTACCCCGAGATTCCCCTACAATTCCCCTACGCTATTCACTACGCTTTTTTTCGATGTGCGGGGAGGGGATTGGGTCACGGTTTAACCCAACCGTGACGATTGCGTTGGTGGCGTGAATCACGCCTCCAAGGCTGGATCTTTGTTTTCATCCAGAATCTGTGTCGTGATATCGGAGACCGATTGCCGGATGCTGTCTCGCTCCCCATTCGAAAGACTATCCGTGAGGAATAACGCCTCGGAGGCGATGGCGAACGCTTGGATTGTTTGGCGGTCGTGGTAAACCTGCGTTTTAGATTTCCGCACGAGTTGATCGACCAGGTTGGTCATCTCCGTAGCATAGTACTCGATCCAATCAATCTCGTCCTGAGTAAAGGGAACGGCATCGGAAGCTGCTGCTGCGGAAATGAGATGCTCGCAAGAACGTGAATAGTCGCTGATCTCTCTACGAAGCCGTAGCATAGCGGTCCGCCTTTCTCACAAAGTCGGCGGACTGGCCATCCATGCGGCCGTCGCAATGTGGGTTAGAGATGTGAGGTAGGCGATGTTACTCGCCAGCCCCGGACGTGTCAATGCCTACGGAAGGGCGATTCGGTCCACGGCTTAGTGAGGCGTTCCGGAAAAACATCTAGCAATCTTGTTCCCGCGCACGTCATACTCCATCGCATGGCCAAGCCGCAGTATCTCGCAACCCAAAAAATGATCGCGACGTTTATGAAGGGATGTTCGCCGCTGGAGGCCTATTTACAACAAGGTCGCGAACTCACAGACCAAGACTTGAGTTCGGTCGAGGTAACCATAACTGGATTGGTGACGTTTCTTGATACATGGAAGAGAAAACATACCTCGTTAAAACTCTCTTCAGGCTTTCCTCTCGTCACTGCGTCCGTTCGAAAATCTACTCGCAAGCCTCGTGTACCGAGGCGCGGGATTGCTCGAAAATCAGGGTGATGGCCTCCTCCTCGCTATTCAGTATCAGGTAGAGAATTTCCATTCTCTATCGCAGACCAACAAACTTCGAGGGTTTCCGCTGTCTGTCGCACATACTGAAGGGTGTTCCTATAGGTGATGAGATTCTCCTTCATAAGCACTTGCAGTCGACGTGTGAGGGAGGGACTTCCTATTGACCGATGCCGCATCGTCTTCACACGATCCTCTTGGACGGTGACAATGTGCTCAAGGCGTTGTATCGCGTCTCTAGAAACTCGACGTTTCTCACTGATCGAGAGCGGTTTGACGGTGGAGTCAGGGATGAGATTACGCGCTGATACACGTGGAACATCTGCCATGGGTGACCGCCTTTCTCACACAAGACGGCGGTCAGGCCTTACAGGAGGCCGTCGGCAGATGTGGATTAAAGTAGAGTTGCACTCTGAGCTGATGCGGCGAGGATGTCAAGGAGAAGATTACTGGCCTGAGCCAACTCTTTGGGGACGAGTGCGTTGAGGGCGAGAATCGAACGTTTTGATTCTAGTCTTTCGCTTCGCCCTTCTCTTGCTCGGCATCGCCCTTCGCTCGTTCCAGTTCCGCCTTCAACTCGTCCGCTTTGGCTTGTTCCACTTGGCGCTTGGTCCTGCCGCGTACACTTTCTAGCGCTGCGATCAAGAGTCCTATCATCACGCCCT
The DNA here is from genome assembly GCA_030123625.1 of Nitrospira sp. NCBI lineage: Bacteria > Pseudomonadati > Nitrospirota > Nitrospiria > Nitrospirales > Nitrospiraceae > Nitrospira > Nitrospira sp. The sequence continues at coordinate 113,530 of CP126121.1, read as the reverse complement.
CCTTTTCATGTGTCTGTCGGTCAAAATTCTACGTTAAACCTAGCAGAGATGCTGTCAATTGGGGGTTGCACTGGGTCTGATTCGGCAGGTAGATCACGGAACCAATCCTCTGACACACTTGGATGCCCCGAAATCTAACCGTACGACGATCAGGAGGTTCTATGGAAAGAATGATTATGCTTGATGTCCCCGAGGACCAAACACTTCTCGCAGCGTTCGGTGAACTTACCTTACGGCATGAGCACTTAAATCATGCTCTGCGCATGACGATAAAGACACTTGCAAATTTAGAAGTAAACGAAGCGTTAGATGCGACGGCCTATGAGGGTGCTTCAAATCTCCGAGGCCGTATCCGCAAATTGGCTAAACAAAGACTAGGCGAAGGGCAGGTTCTACTCAAGCTTGAGGCCATCATCGAACGCTGCAGGAGGGCAACCGAAAAGCGGAATAGTTATGTACATAGCGTCGTGGGGAAAGAACTCGACGGAGACGCATGTCAAAAAAGCGAGGATCACCGTTGGCAGCCCTTGCCTACGTCCAGGGACCTGAAGAGGCTGTCTGACGACATCCTGTGCCTCACGAAAGAGTTGAATGACGCCCGACTTGAGGGATATTTGTCTGAGGCGTTATTGAAACGGCCCCTCTAATGACGACGTAGCCGCGCGAGCCATGGGGTAAGACATGTATCGAATCAATCAACCTCGATTAACCTCGACGCTCTAGATCACCACCACCACCACAATCTTTGCATCTCACGGGTCCAGAGGGTATTCTTTTTTCTTCAGCTTCACCTTCCTCGAAAACATCAATGCTGAATTTTGCCCCACATCGACGGCAGAAATAGCTCGCCTTAACCATGGCTACCTCCTTGTCAATCTATCCGTAAACCTTCGCCATAAATACTCCGACGCCTCCTCAACGGTAAGAAAGTTTCGCCCTGAATAGTCAGCCTTAAACCACATACCTGAAGTCTCAAAGCCCAACTGCTGCCCGTCGTCTTTCACAGTCAGCCAATCATTCATTGAGTTATCAGAGTCTGAATACGATTCACCTTTGATATAGGCGGTACAGATAAACTTATATTTATGAATTTCATTTAGGTCCGTTTCAACGTCTACTGTTTCGCGTTTCAGATTGGCAAGCGCCGTCCGGAAATAATCCTCCGCCGATGAAAAAGCTTCACGGAGAAAAGTGTCTTTTTCAAATTGAGTAAAGTCCCTCTGAATTTTAGGCATCGGTATACTTCGGCTTGGTTTGGTTTGAGGAGAACGGCTGGATGTTGATTCCGGTTTGCGATTAAGTCTTGCCTGAAGCGCTTGAACTATTGGCTCAACTTGGCCATTCCAGGGAGGTGGTATTTGTCATTCAGTAGAGGATATTGCTTGATAATTGTCTCTCTCTCTTGAGCATTGCCTACGATTAAGGGAAGTACTTTTACATCACCTGATGAGGCCTCCACGTTTAATGCTGCATTCATTTCGCGTTGTGGCCAACTCGTTTCCAAGAAGGCTGGACTCAGCACGACCAGGACATATGTTGAGATTCGCATCCCGTGATTAACCTTCTCGGTTATGCTATCTCCCCATCGAATTTCTGCCTCGTCGTACCAACAGGAGATCTGGGAATCTTCAAACGCTCGAAACAGAGGGAAGGCTACCTTTTCTTTATCCTTGCTCGCGTGACAAATGAAAATGTCTTTGGTCGAGGCTGTCACGTTTTCCCCTTTGGCTCAAGTGTGAAGACTAATGTCGAGAAGCAACGAATGGGGTGTGGAGGAATTGAGAAGACCATAGGCCTCCAAAACGGAAAAGTAATTGTATGTGCGAATGAAGGATAGCGCAAGATCCCAGAATCGGCGTATAGTCGAGCGGGGTGATACGGGGCGTTCGTGATGAATCGATTTTGTCTATCCAATTGCCTGTGCGAATAGCAACACCGCTGGAGGAGACAGATGCGCCAAGCAAAGCCGTTCCACGAAACTGGATACTCCAAGCAAGAAGAGAAGGCCATCTATCAGGCCTTGAAGAAAGCAGGGTTGAAGGCTGACGTTAGCTGGGACCGCATTCTTTTTATTATCAGCACCACGATGGTGGACTTGTCGGAGGGTACTTTAGTCCCAGGCGCCGTGGCCTATTCGGGCAAGAGGGCCCACCATTATAGAAACATTATTAAAGGGCTGGAAATGGCAGCCCAGGCTTATGAGGCGCTTGGAGTACGTGAGCAGTGGCACCTTGATGACCAGGACCGGATGGATTGGCCTTCCCTCTTCGGCAGAGGCTTAACTACTGTGCGGCAAGCGGCAGAGAAACCTAATTTTCACGTAAACCTTCAGAAGACCGGAAAGTTAAAAAACTACGCGATCCATCGTGCGGTCAATCTGCTCCTGAGCATTTTTGAGGACGCCACAGGAATTATGCCTCAGTTTTCTCCAAACGCGTATGCTGACGATCTTTACATCGGCAACTTCCATAAATTTGCAGTCGCCTGTATCGCTCCGGTACGGCTTGTTGAGATGAAATCGCTTCGTTCCTCCATATATTCCGCCTACTCTGAGCGGCACACCACTTTCTTTCCGGTCCGAAAAAGAAAGTCTCGTCGAGCGGCATAGTTCCTTTTTATCCTGGCTCGATCAGCGCGTGACATAGTTCCTCCAGAAGGCGTTGCAATAGGTGCAGCGTCAAACATTGGAGGACGTAATGGCTATTTACAAACCACCTATCACGCTTCTTCGGGCCACTGATCTGCCAACGGATCGGGACACCGTCGTCACGATTCAATCGGTTACCGAAGAGGATCTCAAGTACGGCGCGAAGCCTGCGAAGAAACCGGTTCTCTGGTTCAGAGAACTGGAGAAGGGCTTTGCGTTAAATGTCGGCAACGGCAATGTAGTTGTCGGCCTATTCGGGTATGAGATGGACGACTGGGTTGGCCAGCGCATCGCGCTGTTTATCGACAAAAACGTCGAGTATAACGGCGAACGGGTGTCGGCCATCCGCGTGCGTCCGCATCGCCTCGCTGACGACCACTCCTAAGTCGTCACACCTTCGGGGTCCGCTCTCCTAGGGGGCGGGCCCCAAAAAAGATACTCTCGGTTTTACCGAGCCTTTCTTTTTTTCCTTAAAACTAAAAATTCGTTAGAGTCCCGATATGCAGAATACAGGCATATCGGCAACTGAACTTCGCGTTGAAATTACCCGGCATTGGCGCCAACCACTGTATATCCTCGCGGCCCGGATTCGAGTCCATCCGGCATCTTTGAGCAATATGCTCCGCGAAAGGGTGGCGATGCCTGCAGCGGTGAAGCTTCGCATTCTGGGCGTTCTCGCGGAGCACCGTCATGGGCGATAAGGCCATTTTTTATGATGTGGCGCAGGTTGCGGAGTTGTTGAACTGTTCCACCAAAGCCGTACGGCACAAGGTCGCTCGCCGTCTCATCCCATGGCAAAAAATTGGCAAACGACTGGTCTTTAAAAAAACTGAACTGGATCGATTTCTCAAAAGTCTTCCGGGAACGAGCGCTGTTGAAGCTGAACTTAATTGGAAGGCTCGACAACGATGATTTAGCCGCGCCAGGACGATGACCCCGACGCGGCTCGTACAAAGGAGTGTGTAATGGAAACTTTACGCCAGCCGATTCAAAAAAGCGAACATATCCCCATCGTCACTCAGCGCGGTCGAATGATCCGCGTGAATTTGATCCTGCCGGTTCTCGTCGGTCGGATGCCGCGCTGGCTGGAAATCCTCCTGACGCCCTACAGAGAACGCTTTGCCCAAGAATGGTGTCCGACGCATTGGGACGCTCTCTTCCGGCTGTCGTTTATGAAGCACTGGCAGATGCACTGGGGCTCGGTCGAGGGCCAAGAGTGGCTCTTTCGGAGCCGATTGTCGTTGAGGATGAACAGCGAACGTTGGTCAAAGTCGCGAAGGAGCTGAACATCGATATGGCGATGTCACTCGACGATGGACGCTATTTGTTCGCGCCACGCGGGACGTGGAGCCGTCGATGAGCGCAACTCCTAACCGAGCGGCGATTACCTCGTTTGTGGAGATGATCCATACGCGCGCCAAAGCAGCGGAGGTAGAAGGAGAGCTGGTGCTGGTCGCCTATGGCCAAAATCCGTCCTCCGGCAAGAAGCTCCCGTCGAGGATCAAACCCTTTCCCATTGGGGATGTGAGCCGAATGGTCGAGCAGACAATGGAATGGACGGTCCTGCCCCACGTCAATGTCTATACCGCCCTCGTTCTGATGCGCCCCAATCTGCCTATAGGGAGCCGAGGAGGTAAGGAAGATATTGTAGCGGTGCTCGGGTTGGTTGCTGATTACGATGATGCCAATGCTGTGGATTGGCCAAACCGAGTTCCCCTTGCGCCGAGTTATGCGCTCGAAAGCTCTCCAGGCCGTTTTCAAACCGGCTACTTTCTCGATCCATCGGACGCTGCGCACGCGGAGACGCTCGCCAAGCGCCTGCAATTGACAGCCAAATGCGATGCCGGAACGGGTGATATTGCCCACGTCTGGCGTATCGATGGGACGTTGAACTGGCCCAACGCTAAGAAGGCCAAAGCTGGTCGCTCGCTCGAACCAGTCCTCGTCAGAGCGGTTCCCGGGGGAACCGGCGCTATTGTGAACGGGCTTGAGTCGGTATTGGTGCCTTTAGAAGAAACCAAGAAAACGGAAAAGCCGTCCGAGCCTATTCCCGAGGATGATGAGACGCAATTGGCGCGTGCCTTTGGCTCAAAGAACGGTACGAAGATCAAGAAGCTATGGGCGGGTGATTGGATCGGCGACTACCCATCCCAATCGGAAGCAGACAGCGCCTTGTGTTGTTATCTCGCATACTGGTATGGCCGCAATCCCGAACGAATGGATCGAATGTTTCGTCAGAGTAAGCTGATGCGGGAGAAATGGGATGAACGGCGGAATGAGAGCACTTATGGGGCGGAATGTATCGCCAACGCGTGCGCCACTGTAACGGAGACTTACCAAGCCCCTCTGACCGTGGCCGAGCGATTAGCGAAACTACGTGCCTTGTCCATCGACGACCTTAAGGCCACCTGGAAGGACTATGTGAGGGGGCTGAATGCGGAAGACCGCCACACGGTCTTGACGGAACTTGCGCGGCTCCTCGGCACCGGCGTGAATCTGCTCAAAGCCAGGCTGCGCGAAGAGCACGAACAGAAAAAACGGGAGGCCGCCCAGCAGCGCATTGGGCGCCGGACCATTATCGAGTTTCGCCCCGAAGATGTCTGCGACGTCGCCCACCAAGTGGAAGCGGCGATGGTGGCACGACTCACCGAAGGGGAATGTGTCCGATTTGGCGACAGCGTCGTGCGGTTTTGTCGGCAAACCCTTCCGCATACGCACCAAGCGGATAGCGATGTCTCTTCAGTGCCAACCGGCCAACTCGATTTGATGACCAGGGCCAAACTGCTTCCGCTAGTTGAACGCGCGACGGTTCTCCAGATCTTCACTGAATCCGGTTCCACACTAATCGGCGTGCCGCACAGTATCCTGGATCAGATCCTGGTCAATCCGCGCTTCATCCGAACTGTTATTGGCCTCTCGGCCCATCCTCAGGTCATTCGAACTGGGGAAATTATCGCGGCTTCAGGAATTGACCCGACCACTGGCCTTTTTCTTTACGGTCCTCACATCGAAGGACTTCGCCCGTATTCCCAAGCGGAAGCCCGCGAAGCGGTTGACCACATCGTGCGGGATCTTTTTGATGGATTTGAGTTTGCATCTGGCTTGGATATCGCGGCAGCTCTTGCGCTGCTTTTCACGATAGTCGAGCGGAAGTTAATGGATATGTCCCCGGGGTTTTTGATTACGGCCTCGACACAAAGTAGCGGCAAAACAAGTTTGGCAAGAAAAATTCATTGCGCCGTGACTGGCACGGATGCGCCGATCTTTACGTGGCCGGACGATGATGTGGAAGTACAAAAACTTCTTTTGTCGACGTTGCTACGGAGTCCAGAGGTGGTGACCTTTGATAATTGCGGCGATGGAATGTCTTTTCGTTCACCCGCCCTGTCGGCCGCGATGACCTCGGCCACAAAGCAAGGTCGGTTGCTTGGGCATAATCGTGACGCGGTGGTATCGACGAGTGTCGTCTTTATCCTGACGGGCAACAACGTGACATTGTCGAATGACGAAGCGTCCCGTTTTATTCCGATTCGACTCACGACGAAAGAAGTCAGTCCCCATAAGCGACAATTCACCTATCCCGATCTCATCCGCCACGCCTTAGAGATTCGAGACGTGGTTCTCCGTCACGTCATTGGAGTGATTGCCGGATACCTCACACACAACGAACCGGTTCAGGTTGCCCCATCCCGTTTTCCCCAGTGGGACCGGCTGGTTCGGCATCCCTTGCTTTGGTCCGGGCAGGAGGATGTGGGCACGGTGTTCGATATGAACATTGAGACCTCGCCGGAACTCGGCGCCCATCGGGCGCTGCTGCACCACTTACGTCATTTGTACGACGGCAAGCAATTCAGCGCCAGTGATCTTGTCACGGATGCGAATCCACGACGTGCCGCCGAGGGGTCTGAGCAATGGTTCGGGCCGGACCCGATTTTGAGGGAAACCCTCTTAGCCCTACGGGTGAAAGACATTAAAAGTGAGCGGTCGGTGGGACATGCCCTATCGAGACTCTTGGGGCGGAATGCGGTGAACGAGTGGGGAGTCGTTTTATACCTCGACCGGACGATGAAAAACGGTCTGGCGCGGTATGAAGTAAAGAGGCGGGAGAAGGAAGTGGGTTCTTTGTGACAAAAAAAGCCCGAAAAGTGTGTTCTTTTGCGTTTTACCGTAGATCTCGGGTCGAAACTGGATTTTCCAAAAAGACAGTTATAACCCGGGCACGGATAGAACAGGCCCAAAGAACCCTAAGAACCCACTTCCCGTATTTCCCCGTACTTCCCCCATTAGGATCGAAGCCGGATGGAAGGAAGGTGCGAAGGACCAGCCCGTTAAGCCGCTTAAACCATTGCAGGAGGTGCGAGACGAGCGCAGTTCGAAGGAAGCCTCGTATCGCCCAACAATATGTTATCGACCGGAGGTTCTTAAGACCGCACCTTGGTCTAAGAATCTCAACGACTTAGCACGCATTTTGGCCGAGCGTAGTGAATGCCGTAGGGAAATTGTAGCTCGGCGAAGGGAAAACGATGGGCGGGAAGAATAGTGGAATAGGAACAAAACCGACCGACATCTCCAAACGGTATCGAGCGGACTTTATCCAAAAGATGGACGGACGAGTCACCGCGGTGAAAGCACTCCACGAACGGTTCAACGCCCTCGCCTCGGATCTCGGTGGACTTGAGAGCCTTTCGTTTCAAGAACAATCGCTATGCAAACGAATTGTTTTTCTGGAACGACATATCGAGCGAATGGAATTGATCGTGGCGAAAGGCGGGACAGTGGAAGTACACGCGTACATCGCGTCCATAAACGCATTAGCCGGTCTCTTGTCGAAGATCGGATTGCGACGTCGGGCGAAAAAGATTCCACCCCTACACGAATACATTGAAGCACGCAAACAACTGGAGCCCACGGCTCTACAACAGGCTCCTCAATCAACGGAGCCACAACCCAGTAAAGGAGAATAAACAATGTCAACGCCAGTACGGATCACGAGCGCATTGGACACGGAGATGGCACGCAATACCGGGCTGACCACTGACTCCTTCAATACCAAGCGGACGCACATCCGCGACACAAAGACGCTCTTAGAAGAGTTCCAGCGCGAAGACCATAAAATTATGGCGAATCTTGGCTTGAGTCAACAAGGGCAGAGGGAGAAGCTGAAAAAGTATGCCATCGACGAGACCATCAAGAATTTGAAGTGGCAGAAGAAGGAGATCGAGGACTTAGAGGCAAAGGTCAAGCGCCTCCGGTCAGAGTTTCTCGCAGTCGACTCAACGATCAAGGACCCAGCAGAGCGTATCTCGACGTTCATTTATCTCTGGCAAAAGCTGGACGTGCTCGACCCTAACGGTCGCACCAAACGCTTTGCGCTGGCTGGCGAAAAAGACGAAGTGAAGACGTTGGCCGCGATGTTAAGTCATCCGGAAGGCGAAATGGTCCCGCAGGACGTGAAAGAACGAGTCTTGTTTGAACGGGCCGCGCGTCTCAGACCGCAAGATCACACGAACCTTGAGCAGGCCGAACTCTTATTGGAATTTCTCGTGATGATCCGAGATTGGATCAGCAAATGGTTGTCGGAAGAAATCGGCGTGGAACCTAAAATCCTTCGTGACAATTTGGGTGCGGACATAGCCGACGTGCCTCAACTTGCTGGGGCGTCAACGTAAAGTCGCGGCAGGCCTGCCCCGGCCCAGGCGAGGTTGCCCCGGTGGGGTGCCTCGCCGAAGTTAGGCCAAAGGAGACATTATGGAAACGCCAGGACATTTCCGCCTCATCTAACAAAGGAGCAACCAATGAGTGCAGCCGTCGAAAATTATAACCAGTTAGCAAAACAGCAATCCGCTCTTACGAAGGCTATCGAGGAATCACTCAACTTCATCGTCTCGTCGCTAGAGACCAAACTTGATTTGGCCGAGCAACAAAAGAATCTCCAAGGCGAGATTGGCATTCAATACCCAGAGCACTCACCAGCCGACGTGCAACGGTACACCCACGATGTCATCCTGCGACGTCTTGAGAGCCGCGATAGAACGCAGCTCCGTGATTGGAGCATCCGGCTCGCAAACGCAGGTGGAAATTTGGAGGAGTGACGTTGTGACCATCTTGGACGCAATTCACGATGCAAAGCTGCTCCGACCGCTGTTCAAAGATCTTGCAACGTGGCAGGCGTGGCTTGTCGTGCTTCGAGCGATTTTTGGCCTGCCGATGTCGGATGAGGATCTTTCCATCTTCCGGCAACTCACCGGACGCCAGCATCCGCCTGCAGGTCCAGTCTCGGAAGCGTGGCTCATTTGCGGACGACGGAGCGGCAAGAGCTTCATCGTTGCTCTGATTGCCGCCTTCCTGGCGTGCTTTCGAGATTATCGTTCCTGCCTTGGTCCCGGCGAACGCGGTGTGATTCCGGTCATTGCCACCGACAAAAAGCAGTCCAGAATCATTATGCGGTATCTCAAAGCCATCTTGCAGTCTGTACCGATGCTGGCCGGAATGATCGAACGCGAGGACACCGAGTCGATTGACCTGACCAACGGCGTGACCATTGAGATTATGACGGCCTCATACAGGACGATCAGAGGTTATACGGTGCTCGCTGCTCTGTGTGATGAAATTGCGTTTTGGCGGAGTGAAGAGTCGAGCAATCCCGCCGAGGAAATCTTGGCTGCATTGCGGCCGGCCATGGCTACGATTCCTGGAGCCCTCCTACTCGGTCTCAGTTCTCCGTACAAGCGAAGTGGTCCTCTCTACGAGGCGCATAAACGCCACTATGGAAAAGATGAATCGAGCGTTTTGATAGTCCAGTCCGAGACTCGTCGAATGAACCCCTGCGTGCCGCAATCGATCATTGACCGTGCCATGGAACTTGATCCGGCAGCGGCTAGCGCCGAATACCTGGCGCAATTTCGGAGCGACGTGGGCACTTTCTTGGATTATGAACTCATCGAGCAAGCCATTGAGCGAGGACGCCATGAGCGTGCGCCCCAAGACCGTTACCACTACACCGCTTTTTGCGATCCGTCAGGCGGTGTACACGACTCGTTCGCGTTGAGTATTGCACATACAGAAGGTGAGCGATACGTCTTGGATGTCTGTCGAGGTATCAAACCACCATTTGATCCAAGCGCCGTGGCGAAAGAGTTCTCCAATTTGCTTAAGTCGTATCGCTGTTACACGGTCACTGGCGACAGATATTCAGGTGAATGGGTCCGCGAGGCCTTCGACAAAAATGGCATTACGTATCAACACTCCGAGCTGACCAAATCAGAACTCTATCTTGAAGTCCTCCCCTTGTTCTCGCAAGGGGCATTGAGTCTGCTCGATATCCAACCACTCACGCTTGAACTGATGCAGCTTGAACGCCGCACCGCCCGCAGCGGCAAAGACTCAATTGATCATCCTCCAGGAGGGAGGGACGACCTGGCGAATGCTTGTTGCGGCAACATCACTCTCTGCTCTCAACAAGGTCGGCACCAAGTCCAAATGTACGATACAGGAACAGGCCGCCCACTCAGCCGACAAAAGTTGCGCCAGCTTGGAATTTATTAACACATCAGCACGTATATCTACTAACTTACCATTGGTATTAACTACTAGTTATAATAATGGCTATGAAACGCCTTCGCAAAACCCATCACCTCACGCTCTCCCAACTCGCCGAACGAACGGGAATGTCGCAACCGTACCTGTCGATGCTCGAACGCGGCAAGCGCCGGAATCCCTCATTGGCGACGTTGAAGAAATTGGCGAAGGCCCTGAAAGTCCCACTCGGAAAATTACTGAAATGACCGACGACGCCGAGATGGCCGCCCGTTACCTCGCTGCGTTCCCCGAATCGGAGCGCGACTATTTTCAATGTCTTGCCTTCCTCCGGGCCGCCGGTCTCTCAGCCCCTCGGGCGTATGCTGTCGCCGACCAGATCTTCACCGAAGGAGGACACGATGCCTCGGCGCGGTGACGGAATTTATAAGCGGGGGAAGACCTGGTGGTTGGATATTTTCATCAACCACGCCCGTTACCAAAAACGATTAGGCCGAGGGATCACCCGCACGGTCGCCTTGGAGTTGGCCGCGATTGAGCGTGCGAAGATCCTTCGGGGGGAAGCCGGGATCGGAAGAAAATCGAAAAAAGATCTCACCTTTGATGAGGCGCGGAAGAAATTCGAAGACTGGATCAAAGGCGAGAAACGACCGAATACCATCCGCACGTACACCGCCTGTCTCGACTATCTTAGTGAGGAGTTCAGCGGGAAGCGATTGAGCCAGATCACGGCCTGGAGCCTGGAAGCGTATAAGAAGCGGCGAGGGGAGGGCAGGGAACTGACCGAACGGCCTTCGGACATCAGCGATAAGGAGTGGGAACGACGCCGCATCGTTGCGAAGCGCGGGGCTCCGGTCCGCTGTAATCGCGAGCTTGCCACGGTGAAGGTCCTGTTTAATAAGTGTATCGCCTGGGGGCTATACCAAGGCGAGAATCCTATGAAAAAGGTACGGTACCGCAGGGAACCACGTAATCAAGACCGTTTTCTCGACCCCACCGAAGAGACTCGCCTACTCTCAGCCGCGCAAGAACCCTTACGCTCACTCATTTTGATCGCCATCCATACCGGCTTAAGGGTCAAGGCCGAGGCTCTCACCTTGAAATGGGAGTGCGTAGATTTGAAACGAGGGTTCTTAACGGTAGAATCGGGATATGCGAAAAATGGTCATACGCGGAATGTGCCTTTGAATTCCATTGCCTTCAACACCTTAAAAGCGATGAAGGAGACCGCAACATCTGAGTACGTATTTGCGAAGAAGGATGGAACTCCCTATAGCGACATCGGGACAAGCTTTAGACACGCGTGGAAACGGGCGAAGATCCCGAAGATCAGGCCCCATGACCTCAGACACACCTTTGGGTCCCGGCTTGTGATGGCAGGCGTCGATCTTCGGACTGTTCAGGAACTCGGCGGTTGGGCTGACTTAACGATGGTGATGCGGTACGCTCACCTCGCCCCGCAGCATAAAACAAAGGCGATTGAACGGCTCGTCCATTTCACCGATCCTGCGGTATCGAACGATAATCCCGATCATTCCTTGAACGTGCTCCATAGTATTGAAGCTGTACCTGCGTCATAAGGAAGTTTCGTCTTTCATTTTTAGCCATTCTTCCCAACCTTGCAGGGGAGAGCGTGGCGCGTATTTCATTTCTTCAAATCTTCCAAAGTTATTTCTAGCGGATTGCGCGGCTAAAAAAATATCCTGAACGGTGCTCTCTTCGCATATTGACTTTCCCTTGAATTTTGCTTCCTTAATAGCCCGTCCGTGGAATAGGTCATTTCGAAGATCATTAATTTTCCAAGGATCTTTTACAGCATCCTTAGAAAAAGAGATCGCAAAAAATGGCTCTACCAGACTATATTTTTTTGCAAAATCCATCTTCACGATCTGCTTCCACAAAACTTCTTCCGCCTCGTACAAGGCTTTGGCACTCCCTATCATCACGGTGTCTCGTTGTAACCATCGAAACAGTAGGCCGTTAAGAGCGCTCTCCACTAGCAAATGCGACATCAAGCATACGGTGATAGTTTCTACTTCGTTATCTGTCAGGTCGGGATAAAGAATTTTTCTCAATCGTTGCGCTAAACTTCCAGTTCCTGGGAAACTAGATGAAAAGTCTGTCATTCGAGTGCCTTTGTTTGCTGTGTCCTACTTTCTAGAATATGCAAGATGGCACAGAGGGCTTCGTGCGAAGAATTCCATAGATCGACAGGTGATTCATTCTCCGCTCCACGTTCATCGAAGTCTTTTAGACTCACCAAGGCTTGTGGCGTTGGCTCATTGGCTTCTTCTTTGATAAATTTCCACGCGATAAGAAGACGCCATATTGCATTATTGATGTAGTAACCAGCCATCCATTCGCGTGTCTCACGGTCTTGAGGATAGCCTACGGAATTGTCTTGAATGAGACGCTTAATTAATTTTCTCGCATCCTCTGCAATCTTATGAGTTTCTCGTGTGACATCACTTAAAAATGCAGCACGCCATAACGAAAAGCCTGCACCAACGAGCAGAGTATATGTTTGCTGACTGACCGGGTTTGAATTATCGGTGATATTGAGGCGGTAGAGTCGTAACAAGGCTTCCTGGTTTGATGTGCGTGCTTTAATAAGCCATGAAAAATTATCCGTTTCCGATGTCATTTGTTTAAGGTTTCGAGTGAAGGTAGGACTTTATGCCAATCGGCATATATCGTCAAATATGCGCGCTGTAAATCGGGAATGATTCACTACGCTATTCACTACGTTTTCCGAAAGGGGTTTTCGTGAGGTTGCTAACCTACTGAAAAAATGGAGCTGGCGAGAGGAATCGAACCTCCAACCTGCGGTTTACAAAACCGCTGCTCTGCCGATTGAGCTACGCCAGCAATTCAAACAAACTAACGAGTTAGTCAGTTTGATGTCAAGATTGTTTCGCGAAGTGTGCCCGACTGTGCCCGTGGAATTGTATGACGCTTCCCGAAGATCGGTCTTGTACCGGCACGACCGGTATGTCAACCGTCGTTTACCATTGTTGAATACTTGTGTTACTTTCCGCTGCATGGTGAAACGAAAAGACTCTGAAGAACCTGCCGGATCGTGGGCGCTTCGAAATCTCCTCAGAGATTTTAATGATCACGATGAAAATGCCGCTGCGGTTCAGAGAAAATCCATGAAACCACGTCTCACTACCGAGCACAGAGGATAGTTGACGCTCTAAAACTTTATCACTAGTACGAATACCATAACCGTTTAGAGCGCCACGTCTTGCAGCATGTGGGTGTATATGAGCCGATTGACTCGGGCCATCCTTATATCAGCCCTGTGCGTAGCCGTCGGGTGCACCGCTGTGCCGCAAAAATATCTGCAGGAAGCAGATTCAACCCTTAAGTTTTCATGGTTGGCCGCCACGCCCGAGTGTTATCGAGATCGGCTTGTCGTTTTGGGGGCTGTCATCGTGACGGAGGAAGTGCAGGAGGGAGACCTCTGGTTGCACGTCAAGAATCGCCCCCTTGATGAGAAGTACCGTCCACAGCTTCCGCCCAGCCCCAGCGATCACGAAGCTGGGTGGTATTGGCTTATCGTGAAGAACCATCAAACCTTGCCCAGTTCCTACCGCCATTGGGCTGATATGACCATCGTTGGTCGTGTGATCGGCGTCGGCCCCGAAGGACAGCCCCTCTTGAAGTTGATCTACGCACGCGGGTGGGGAATGAACCCGAAACACGACGGAGTGTGGGAACACAGTGTGGATGAGAACTACGGGCCAACGACTCCGCCTGAACTCATCCGTGAATCGGACCCATTCCAGTAATGACAATATTGAAGACTCATTGCCATTCGTTTGCTGAGATGGATGAGAAAATAGTGAAGACGTGGATGTAAAGAAGCGGTCGCTGCCGAAGGGGAAGTGACTCCAGCTAGAGTACTCAAAATTTAACCGCTTCATAACTTTCTTCAGTACTGTAAGTGTTTGTCGAGTTCGTCGAAGAATTCCGTATAGAGCTGTGGACGCTCGTCGATACTGATCGGAAGCAGGTAAGTGTTGGTCGGTGCTGATGAGGCGGTCTTTTTCCAGTCCGGGGTCACTCGGGTCCGATTGCCCACCTGCGAGACGGCCACGGTGACTTGGTAGCCGCCACTCGTCTCGATGCCCGGCGTTGTCCCGCCGATGCGGCTCTTGACAATCCCCTTAGTCTGATCGGCTTGCCTCACGCCCATTGGGTACTCAGCCACACGAGCATGCACGGCATTAAACACTCGCTCATAGGGCAGGTCATAGAGACGCGAGGAATAATATTTGGGGTCTTGTGGTGTCAGTCCTGTGCAGCCCATCATGGAAGTAAGCGCAACAAGCATCACACACCCTCTCACGAAGCCTGTACGCCTCATCCGTTGTCCTCCTTCTCAACACTGCGTGCTTCGCACGTCTATACTGTAGCCGCGAGCCGCTATATAGCACTCTCCGTCACACCCCGCAACCAACGCGGCCAATAAAAATCCCTGAAGCGTTGCGACTCAACGGCACACAGGGACGGCATCACCATCATGACCAGCATCCGACCTTTTGTCTCTCACGGTACCAGGGTAGGCCGAAGAATTTGTCAGGAGAGGCCCTCTCATCCTATCAGACCTTTCTTAGCTCGATTGCCGGTTTATTGATACGGCTTGCATTGCGTGCTGGTGGTCATTATTCTAGGTTCGGTTTTCATTTTGTATTCCAAAGGACATGTAGGTATGAACCAACTCCATGTGCTGATTGTCGATGACGACCCGGCCGTGCGGGATGTTCTGCAAGAAGCCCTGATGCAGGAGGAGTATACCGTCTCCACTGCCGAGGACGGTGCGGCGGCAATCCAGGCGGTGAGGGACTCGGTGATCCATATCGTGATCACGGACTTTCAGTTGCCCGATATCGATGGACTCGCGATCATTGATCGCCTGGCGAAATTCGATGCGAAAATCATTCCCATCATGATGACC
Source organism: Nitrospira sp. (assembly GCA_030123625.1). Taxonomy (NCBI): domain Bacteria; kingdom Pseudomonadati; phylum Nitrospirota; class Nitrospiria; order Nitrospirales; family Nitrospiraceae; genus Nitrospira; species Nitrospira sp. Next base: position 98,384 of record CP126121.1, on the reverse strand, counting down.
GGATTCGGCACTATCGAAACAGCGGTTCGCGCCATGAAGTCCGGCGCATTCGACTTCATTACCAAGCCGTTTGATCTTGAAGCCGTGGCCGTGGTGGTTCGGCGGGCGGCGGAGGTTCTTCGACTTCGGCAAGAAAACCATCTCTTGCGGAAGGCCGTACGCGATCAATATCGGTTGGAACAGATGATAGGGGCCAGCGAGCCGATCCAACACGTGATGGAGTTCGTCCAAAAAGTCGCCGACAGCGACAGCACGGTCATGATTCAGGGCGAGAGCGGCACCGGCAAGGAGTTGGTGGCCCGCATGCTTCACTTCAATAGCCTCCGAAAGGATCGCCCCCTGGTCCCGGTGAATTGCGGCGCCATCCCTGAAAATCTGCTGGAATCGGAACTCTTCGGACACGAAAAAGGCGCGTTTACAGGGGCCACTCACGCGCGGATGGGACGGTTTGAATTGGCGAACGGAGGGACGATCTTTCTCGATGAAATCGGTGAAATGAGCCTGCCGTTGCAAGTGAAACTTTTACGGGTGTTACAGGAACGGGAGTTCGAACGAGTCGGAGGAAATCGGACGATCCATGTGGATGTGCGTATCGTCGCCGCGACGAATCAGGATTTGGAAACGCTGGTTGAGGAAAAGCGATTTCGCAAAGATCTGTTCTATCGGCTCAATGTCATTCCCATCGTGATCCCTCCGCTACGAGAACGCCGAAGCGACATCCCGCTCCTGATCGATCATTTTCTGACTCGCTTCAATCAAATCAAGCATTCCGAGGTTTCAGGCCTTGCCTCCGACGCGCTCCGTCTGTTGACCGAATACGACTGGCCCGGCAACATTCGGGAGCTGGAGAACATGATCGAGCGGCTGGTCGTGCTCAAGAAACAGGGAGTCCTTTCCATCGGAGATCTCCCCGAAAAGATCTGTCGGAGGTCGGGCTCCGAACTCAAGGAGCAGTTCATCCGGTTCAACGAGGACGGCATCAATCTTTCCAGGGAGGTTGAACAGTACGAAAAACATCTCATCATGGAAGCCTTGCGCAAAGCCAACGGCGTCACCTCACGGGCGGCCCAACTGCTCCAACTGAACCGGACGACATTGGTTGAAAAACTCAAGCGTAGGGGCGTGGATCCGCGATCTCAGTTGGAAACCCTTCCGTTGTGGCCGCGTCCTTCAAGTCAAAAGATTGACGACCTGTCGACCTAGTCGGCGCCATTCCTGACGCGATCAGCAGAACGGCGTGATTTCTCTGGATAACTCTCCTGATTTCCCGTGAGTTTCCTACACGGATGCAGGCATGAGCTTTGCTGATGCCTTATCGCCGTGCATCAATGCCGCCCATCATATTGCCCATTCCTATTCTTGATTGCCGCTCGGATGTTGTTCCCCTCCGCGGCCATCGGGGAGGTCCCCTCATCTCCTTCCCCTAAAATCCCGATCGCCGCAACAACCGAACGAGCAACCTCGATGAGGAATTCGGTACCGATTGAACGACCCGTGCAATCTCTGCCGGATGACGGCCCTCGCCAGGAAGGCCAATCTTCGGGGATTGACGCACTGGTTTGGCAAGAAGGCTGGTCCGCGTACAGGAAGAACGCATGGCCGGAGGCGCAACGCTTCTTTGGAAAGATCGTAAAGGAACATCCTGACAGTCCGCTCGTCCCATCGGCGAAAGCCTTTCTGGTCGAGCTCTTGTTGCGTGATGATGCCTCGGGGCAATCCCGATCCGACGCGATCGTGGAGTACAAAAAACTCCTGCGGGACCATCCACAATCGACAAACGCCCGGAGAGCAGAATGGCGGATCGCGGATTTGTATTTCGAACAAAGCGCGTTCCAAGAGGCACAAGCGTTTTACGAGCAAGCCATGGCCCATTCCGCCGCTGTTCCTTTCGATAGAAATCGGGCTTTGCTGGGTCTTGGTTATACGTTCATGGCCATGGGGAAATGGAGCGATGCCGAACATGCGTTTGCCGACGTGCGAAAGCGAAGCGACGACGAGCCGTCCCTTCAAGGATCGACAGTGGGATTGGCCCATGCGCTGTTCAGAGAACAACGATTTTCCGAAGCGCAGCCGATTTTCGATATCGGTTATCGGCGGTGGCCGCATCTCTTGAGAGGCGATCCTTTGTCTCTTCAGCGGTATGCCGTCACTCAAATGAAACTGCAGCATGAGGCTTCCGCTCGAGAACTCATGCTGATCTTTTATAATCTCTATCCCCGTCATGCGTATGCGCCGACGGCTTTGCTGCACGTAGCCGAAGGGTTGCGGGCGAGGGCCAAACGAGCGCAAGCGGAGTTCGTCTACGCGCTGATTCCCTCGCTCTATCCGGATAGCGAGGCGGATGCGACGGCCGTCCTCCGGCTCGCGGCGCTGCGCGCGGAGAACATGTTGCCGGCTGAGAGCAATTCGCTTGGGCTCACGGTCAACGCCATGATGCACAATGTGCCGGTTCCGGACCAGACCGACGCGTCCTACCGATCGCTGCTCGAAAAGATTGCGACTCGAGAAGCCGGTAATCCGATGGGAAGTGAGGCTCTGTATTACCTCGGCCACGGTTACGAGCATGCAGGGGACATGAACCGAGCGCTTCAAACCTACAAGGAGATCACGCTCCGAGCCGCCGATAAAAACGATTCATGGGCCATGAAAGCCTCAGAGCGCCTGTCGGCCATTTTGATACCGTGGATAGAGGCGGCGATCGCATCGCGAGACGACCTGACGGTCGTGAGTCTGTTTCACAGGCATGGAACCATGGCCGAACAACGCTATGCGCGGTCCCCCCTCTTGCTTGACATCGCGGAATCTCATCGGCGCTTGGGATTCGCGCCGGAAGCCATACGGCTGCATCAACAGGTCGTTAAGTCGCACGGCGATTCGGCATCGCTCGAATCCGCCTTGATCGGCCTCGGAAAGATCTATCTGGATCAGCGGGATCCTCAAGCCGCCAGAAAAGTGCTGGAGCGATACCGGTTTCAGTTCCCTCTCGGAAAGCATGAGGGGGAGGTCGTGCATTTTTTGATAGATGCCATGCGGCAACAGCGGGATCTCCAAGGGCTTCTCCATCTGTGCCGCACGTGGCTCTTGCGCCATCCCGTCCATCCTGAACGACCGGCCATGTATATCCAGTTGGCCAAGACGCTGGGCGAACTGGAAAAACTCGAGGAATCCGCACTGGCCTACGAAGAGGCGTTTAAGGTCGGTGCGCCGCAATCATCCGATACGCTCGTATCATATGCGGATACCTTGTCGCGATTGAACCGACATGAGCGGGCCATCGCCGCCTATCAATTCGTGTTGGAAAAGAAACCGGACGCGTCCCAGGCCGCGTGGGCGCGTCTCCAAACCGCCCGACATTGGACGGTGTTGAAACAATACGACCGCGCCACCGTCGAGCTGTCCGATCTCGATGTCACGGACGATCCGATGCTGAATCGACTGGCCTCGTCCCTGAAAACGAGTTTGCGGACGGTGGGTCGGTCTGGGAGACCGGAAGAGCTATGACGAATGCCGTGGCCGGACATCCGGAGGAACGCGAGCTGTTGCAGGCCGCGTTCAGAAGTTTTGATGAGGCCGCCCATACGTTGCAACAGTCATACGGCGCGCTGACGGCACGTGTGGAGCAAATGGATCTGGAGTTGGCGAGGAGCAACGAGGCTCTTCGTCGCCAGCTTGGCGACAATGAGGCCATGCGCGTGCATCTGGATGGAATTCTAGAGTCCTTATCCACAGGAGTGTTGGTGGTGGACGATTGCGAGACGATCAGTCGCAGCAATCGCGCCGCCGAGAGGTTGCTGGGCGCTACGGATGCCGAACTGCAGAACCGCCGTGCCGGGGATGTCTTGGCGGATGCGGGCCTCGGCCTGTGTGATCGACCGCAACGTATCGGACAGACGGTTCTCTCCATCAGCCGGGTTCCGCTCCGCAACGATTCCGGAGAGCGTTCCGGTCATCTCATCCTCTTTCAGGACATCACTCGCATCTATCAGCTTGAAGAACAATTGCAACGCAAGGAACGGCTGGCGGCCATGGGGGAATTGATCGGTCGAATCGCCCATGAAATCAGAAATCCCTTGGGCAGCGTGGAGCTGTTCGCATCCATGTTGCAGCGCGATCTTGCGGAGCATTCCTCCGCCAAGCGCTATGCCCGGCAGATCTCGCAGGCCGTTCAGTCGATGGATCGCTTGTTGGCGAACCTCTTGCTTTACACGCGGCCGGTTCGCATGGCTCGTGATTGGCATTCGGCCGAGCCGTTAATCGGGGACTCGATCAAGTTAGCCGCCCATGCACTGACCAAGGTCCCGGTTGACATCAGAGTAGATATCGGTCGGGAGGTTCCTTCGATCTGGTGCCACGACGGCCGGCTGAAGCAAGTCCTCGTGAATTTGATCGTCAATGCGGTTCAAGCGATGCCGCATGGAGGGGTCTTGGCGATCAGTCTCTTCCAGGAGTCGAGCCGGACACTCGGCATGCCCGCTGTTCGGCTGACCGTACGCGACTCCGGCATGGGCATCGACCCGGCCCATCGCTCGCGTATATTCGATCCGTTTTTTACGACGAAGGACGAGGGAACCGGCCTCGGCCTGGCCATTGTGTATTCGATCGTCGAAGCGCACCAAGGACGGATCGATGTCGAAAGTACGGTCGGCCAAGGCACCGCATGCTCGATTATTCTCCCTCATCCGTCGATCGGCGGAAATCCCAATGAAGTGCAGGGCGGAGCGCGGAGCGAACCTGAATCCAGCGATGCGCTCCCTGTTGAGCAGGAGGCGGTGATAGCGGAGGAATGGTCTCATGAATGACCACGAGAAGGGGAACCCTCTTTCTGAACATGGTGACGAGAGCGAGCGCATCCTCATCGTCGATGACGACCCCTCGATGCGGACCGCACTGATGGAGACGGTCAAGCGACTCGGCTACTCCGTGCAAGGGGCGGTTGACGGAATGGATGCCATCGAACGGCTTGTCCGCTTTCGTCCCTGGATGGTGCTGACCGATCTCCGGATGCCGCGTCTGAACGGTCTCGACTTGATCAAGGAGGTCAAGGCGCGCGCTCCTCAAGCCACGATCGTTCTCATGACGGCCTACGGGGCCATCGAAACCGCCGTCGAGGCCATGAAGCTGGGGGCCAGCGAGTATCTCTTGAAACCGTTTTCAATGGACGTGCTGGAGCGAGTCATCGCGAATCTCAAATCGGGGCGAGACGAAGGGGCGGCCCCTGATCGCTCGCCCCATCCAACGGAAAACCGAGCCCTCCTAACTCAAGACCCAGGCATGATCCGTCTCATCAGTACCATCGAAGGAGTGGCGTCCAGCCAAGCCACCGTCCTGATTCAAGGGGAGAGCGGCACCGGAAAAGAGCTGCTGGCCCGATTCATTCATAACCGAAGCCCGCGGGCGCATCGGCCATTCATCGCGGTCAATTGTGCGGCGCTCCCGGATGGACTGCTCGAAAGTGAGCTCTTCGGACACGAGCGCGGTGCGTTCACCGGCGCGTTGATCCGAAAAATCGGCAAGTTTGAGATGGCTCATACCGGCACGCTGCTCCTGGACGAAATCAGTGAAATGAACCTCACCCTTCAGGCGAAGTTGTTGCGCGTGCTGCAGGAACGAGAGGTCGATCGGATCGGGGGGCGCGATCCCGTTTCAATTAATATTCGCGTGATCGCGACGACCAATCGGGCGCTTTACCGGGAAGTCGAACAAGGACGTTTTCGTGAGGATCTGTACTATCGTCTCAACGTCTTTCCGGTCACGGTTCCCCCGCTGCGGGAACGCACGATCGATATTCCATTGCTCGCGCGGCATTTTGTGAGTCAGTCGGCCATACGGAACGGCCTGACGCCACCTACGCTATCGGAAAGTGCGGGTGCTCACTTGCAACGGTTGGTATGGAAAGGAAACGTCCGTGAGTTGGAGAATGTCATGGAACGAGCGGTGTTGCTGGCGGGACATGGCCCGATCCTTCCCGAACACTGTCCTTCTGAGCAGAGCGGAGAAACGCCGGTCCCACCTATCCCTCCGCAACAGCCGGCCAATGGATCGTTGTGGGAAATGGAGAGAGAGCTGATTTTTAAGACGCTGGCGCGAGTGAAGGACAATCGGACGCACGCGGCGAAGGAGCTCGGCATCAGCATTCGTACGTTACGAAATAAACTGCGAGAGTATCGGGAGGGTGAACGACCATTGTCTATCACTTCGCCGTGAACGAGGCAAGAATTGCCGGTCGGCAGATTCGTGCAGGGCAACAGTGTTGGAAGGTTAAGGTTGAGGTTAAGGTTAAGAAAAGAGTGAGAGCGCTTCTGCCTCAACCTCCATCCTTAACCTTATCTTTACCAGGCATCAAGGTTGCACGCTCGTCGAGCGTACCCGTATGGAACCGGAGAGGAAAGGAAGCATGCATGACGATCTTTGACAGGACCATGCGACTGTTGGAACGGACCCTCGACCTTCGCAGCGCGCGACAACGCGTGATCGCCTCGAACGTGGCCAACGAAGAAACGCCGGGCTATCGTGCGTCGGAGTTGACCTTTATGGACCAATTGCAGTCGGCCCGCAAGGGACGCCTGCCGATCGTCCTGGCTGCGACTCAGTCTCGACATTTCGGCGTTCATGGACCGCAGGGTTTTCAGACAGTCACGGGGAAACTTAGTGAAGTCCCGGCCGGGGATCTCCCGCTGGACGCCAATTCCGTCAATCTTGAGTTGGAGATGGCCAAATTATCCGAGAACGCCATGCAGTACAACGCGGCTGCTACGATACTGGCCAAGAGATTTAACGGATTACTGAGTGCGATACGAGATGCGCGATAGAAAATCAGGCTAAGGCTAAGGTCAAGGCTGAGCGAAGCCGGCTCACGCCGTTCCACTATTAACCTCAGCCTCAACCTGCTTCACGGAGGTATTTCATGGAAATGTCCGACAGTCTGGCCGTATCGGTTTCCGGTTTGGATGCCCAACGTCGACGACTCAATGTCATCGCCAGCAATCTTGCGAACGCTCAATCGACCAGCACGCCGACCGGTGGTCCGTATAAACGGCGGGATGTTGTTTTTCGATCGACGGCGGTGCCCAGCGCATTTCAGCGGGCTTTTCGCCAAGTCGCCGTCGGGCCTTCGTCGCGCGCGCTTGAAGGGGTCTCTGTCGCGCGTGTCGTGGAGGATCACAAACCCGGGCAGCTCATGTATGACCCCCATCATCCGGATGCCGATTCCAAAGGGTTCGTGCGGCTCCCAAACGTGAGCGTTATGGAAGAGATGGTGAACATGATCGGCGCGTCGCGCGCGTACGAAGCCAATGTCCAGGCCATCAATGCGACACGCGCCATGTGGAATAAAGCGCTGGAAATCGGGAGGTGATGATGAGTCAGGTTTACGGTCCGACATCCGGTATCGCTCCCATTCCCGATGTGGCGCCGGCCGGGCCGGCAGGAACCGCGGGCACCTCCGGATTCTTGGATTCTCTCAAGTCCGCGATCGGAAAGGTCAACGACACGCAAATGGAAGCAGGCCGAGCGGTGGAGGCCCTCATGACGGGTGAAACGCAGGACCTTCATCGTACGATGGTCGCGCTGCAGCAGGCAGACGTGTCTTTCCAATTGATGATGCAAATCAGGAACAAACTGGTCTCGGCCTATGAAGAAATTCAACGGATGCAGGTGTAATTGGTCAGGCGCGATGAGGAGGAACGGCTAGCATGTTCTCCAAGTTCTCCATCAATCAGCGGATGATCATCCTCATCGCTCTGGCCGGGTCGGTGGCGGGCCTCATCGCGCTCGCACTCTGGACGCAGCAGCCCGACATGCAGGTGTTGTTCACGAATCTCAGTAGCGAAGATGCCGCCGCCATCATCGATAAGCTGAAAGAAACGAAGGTGCCGTACGAAACAACCGGCGGTGGATCGACCGTGCTGGTTCCGAGCGCCCAAGTTCACGACCTACGGCTGCAACTGGCGACCCAAGGGCTTCCACACGGAGGAGGGGTCGGGTTCGAGATTTTTGATCGTACGTCGATCGGCATGTCTGAATTCGTCCAGAAGCTCAATTATCGTCGCGCCTTACAGGGCGAGTTGGCGAGAACCATTGCGCAGCTGCCGGAAGTCGAGCGAGCGCGGGTTCATCTGGCGATTCCGGAACGGCGACTCTTCGCCAATGAACAGGAGAAAGCGCGAGCATCCGTGATCGTGTCGCTTCGCAGCGGACAACAGTTGAGTCAGTCGCAGGTGCAAGGGGTCATTCACCTGGTATCGAGCAGCGTAGAAGGCCTGCAGGCCCGCGATGTGACTGTGGTGGATGGACACGGCCGTATGTTGTCGAGCGCCACGGCGGACGAAACCTCCGGTTTGACCAATGCGCAGCTCGATTATCAGCGCAGCATCGAAAAGGACGTGGAAACGCGTATCCAAACGATGGTGGAACGGATTGTCGGAGCCAACAAGGCCGTGGTGCGTGTATCCAGCGTGGTGGATTTTCGAAAGGTCGAGACGACGGAAGAGCGGTATGATCCGAACAGCCAGGTCGTGAGGAGCGAGCAGAGGGGGCAGGAAAAGGCCAATGGCACCAACGGCGTCGGCGGCGGCGTGCCGGGCGTGCAGTCGAACGTCCCGCCGGGAACGGATCAAGAGCCTGCACAAACCAGTTCGAGCAACAGTCAGACGAAAAATGAAACGGTCAACTACGAGATCAGCCGAACCGTTTCAAAAATCGTCGAGCCGGTGGGCGTCATTAAACAATTATCCGTGGCCGTGCTGGTCGATGGAACGTATGAAACAGCCAAAACCGGCGATGGGCAGTCGGCGGATACGCCGGCTGCGGCGCGCAAATATACCCCACGCTCGGAAGACGATCTTAAAAGGATTGAAGAGATCGTCAAGAAAGCGATGGGTTTCTCGGCCGAACGGCAGGACCAGGTTCAAGTCGTCAATGTTCAATTCGGTGCGGAACCGGACGAGCCGCAGGGTGCGGCGGCGGAAGCCATGGCGCCAGGTCCCAAGCCATGGTTGCCCTATCTTCGCTATGCGGTCGGAATCCTTCTGTTTACCGTGATTCTCCTGTTCGTGGTCCGTCCGTTGTTGGCCATGCTGGGTTCGGCGACGGCACAGACGCCGGCTGAAACGCCGCTTTCTGCGTTGCCCGGCGCGTTCGGAACGACAGAGGCCTCATTGGCCGGCGCGCCGGACCGGGCGCAAGTCATCGACATGGCAAGAAAGAATCCCGACACGACGGCCGTGGTCGTGAAGCAATGGCTCAAGAATCCCACATGAGGATGGTGCAAAAGCCCTCCAGCGTCGTTCTCGCATCGCTCAAGACCTCGCTGCGGCTGTGCCCGGTGAAAGGCGCGTCTCGGCGCGCCGGGTTGGGCGGGTGAGACGGCGAACTTTTTCAACATCCTCTGCGGGCTATTTACGGTATTGCAATAGCCTCACATAGCGCGTCGCAATGGCCAAGAATTTGACGGGTGAACAGAAGGCGGCCATTCTTCTTCGTGCCATCGGAGAAGAAGCAGCCGCCCAGGTCATGAAGCAACTCGACCCTAAAGAGATCAAGCGGCTGGGAAGTTTCATGAGCGGCACCGCCCACATTTCTCGGGATGAGGAAGATGCGGTCATCTCGGATTTCCGGGCTGCCAGCGCGTCCGGCGAGGTTCAATTCCAGGGAAAAGAGTTCATCAAGACCGTGCTCATCAAGGCATTGGGTCCGGAAAAGGCGGCGCGGATCATCGAATCGATGACGCGGAAAAGCTATCCGGGTCTGGAGGCGCTGAAATGGGCCGATGTGAAAACGCTTGTTCAAATGTTGAAGATCGAGCATGCGCAAACAGTGGCGGTCATTCTCGCGCATCTTGAAAGCGATCAAGCCGGGCAAGTGCTTGCCGGACTGCCGGAATCGATGCGGGGAGACGTGGCGCTTCGGCTTGCCACCATGGAAGAGGTGCAACCGGATGTCTTGGAAGAACTCAGCCAAAGCATGCAGGAAACGTTGCTGGCGAGCAAGGGACTGGGTTCACAGAGCATCGGAGGACCTGAGGTCATCGCCGATATTTTGACGCGGATGGATAAGGCCAACGAAGGCGGCATCATGGTCAAGATTGCGGAGAAGAGTCAGCCGTTGGCGGACGCGATTCGGGCACTTATGTTCGTCTTCGACGACCTGATAAAGGTCGACGATCGCGGTGTGCAGGAATTGATGAAAGAGATCAGCAAGGACGACCTTCCGTTGGCCCTCCGGGGCGCCAATCCGGAGGTGAAGGAGAAATTCTTCAAAAACATGTCGAGCCGTGCCGCGGAAATGTTGAAAGAAGATATGGAGGCCAAAGGACCCGTCAAGGTGTCCGATATCGAGAAAGCACAGCAAAATATTTTGAAAGTCTGCCGAAAACTTGAGGAAGAAGGCCGTATCGTCATCGCGGGCGCAGGAGAGGAGATGCTGTAGTGACAGGGATGACCATCCCGAAGTCGACCGTTCATACAAACGTTCCGCGACTCCAGGAGACGGTTTTAGTCGTCGATCATGACGAGGGGATGCGGAATTCGCTCCACGAGCTGCTTCGTGGAGAACAAGTGGCCGTCCGACTCTCGAGCTCAGGACAGGAGGCGCTTGCGATGGTGAAGCAGGGGACTCCCGCATTGCTGATCGTCGATGCCTCTCTGCCGGATCGGGATGGAATCGCAGTTCTGGAGGAGGCGCAGCGAATCGACAGCCGCATGATCGGAGTCGTGATGACCGGCGCAGCCTCGATCGAACTCGCCGTCCGTGCGATGAGAGCCGGCGCCAGCGATTTCTTGACGAAACCATTTCAGCCTGACGCGGTCCTCTCCATCGTCCATCGGTTATTGGAACTCTATCGATTGCGCGCCGACCAGACGGTCTTGAAGCATGCCGCCGTACGGTCCGGCGCAGTCCGGCTGCAGAGCGTACCGTTTCAGATCTTTGGAGATGACGGCACGCTCCGTGGGGAGGACGGCCTGACGGACTATGAGCGTGGTCTGGCGGACGGCGGGCGACATTCCGAAGCGCAACGCCGACAAGATCTCGCGGTGCTGACCGAGGCCGCGAGAAAGTTTGATGCCGCCCGATCCGCGCTTCGGCAGACGATGGAGGATGAGATCATCGCGCTCGCGATTCAAATCACGGCCAAAATACTATATGAGTCGTCTGAGTCTCGACGCGAACAGATCGTGACGCAGGTCAAGGCGGCGCTGGGCGCCGTTCAAGAGGCGGGTGGCGTGGTGATACAAGTGCATCCGGCGGACGCGGCCGTACTTGAAGAGGTTCGGAAGGAGCTTGCAGCACGGCAGCATGTCGAGCTGACGCTGACCATCGAACCGGTGGCCTCTCTCCCACGAGGAAGCTGCCTTTTGCACACAGCAACACGATTAGTCGACGCCTCCCTGGATACTCAGTTATTCCGCTTGGGCGATGCTCTTAGGAACAGGGCTCATCATGAGCCTTAGTCATCTGATCGAGCGCGTCGATCCCATCGAAGTTTCCGGAAGAGTGGCTCAAGCAGTCGGGATCGTTGTCGAAGGGTACGGGCCGATGACGACTGTCGGAGAACTGTGCCGAATTACGAGAGAGGCGGCGGGAGAGTCGATTGCTGCGGAGGTCGTGGGATTCCGAGGGGACCGGGTCCTCCTCATGCCTCTGGGCGACATGCAAGGGATCGGGCCTGGAAGTCGAATTACCATGTCCGGCCACGTGGCCAATCTCGCCGTCGGACCGGGTCTGCTGGGTCGGGTTCTCGACGGCTGTGGAAGTCCGATGGACGGCAAAGGTCGGCTGACGGCCATGGAGCGGTATCCGCTGTATGCGGGCCCGCCGAACCCGTTACAACGAGCCCGTCTCCGCGCTCCGCTTGATCTCGGCGTCCGCGCGATCAACGGATTCTTGACATGCGGACGTGGCCAGAAGATGGGCATCTTTTCCGGTTCCGGGGTCGGGAAGAGCGTGTTGTTGGGCATGATCAGTCGTTACACGAAAGCGGATGTCAATGTCATTGCCCTGATCGGAGAGCGAGGTCGTGAGGTCAACGAATTCCTGGAACGCGATCTGGGCGCAGAGGCCCTCAGTCGTTCGGTGGTGGTGGTGGCAACCTCCGACCAAGCTCCGCTCATACGGCTGCGGGCGGCGTTGGTGGCCACCACCATCGCCGAATACTTCCGTGATGCGGGGAAACAGGTCTTGTTGTTGATGGATTCGCTGACGCGATTGGCCTATAGCCAGAGAGAAGTGGGTTTGGCGATCGGAGAGCCTCCGACGACCAAAGGCTATACCCCCTCTGTGTTTACCCTCTTACCGAAGCTACTGGAACGTGTCGGGACCGGACCAGGTCCGGGAACCATTACCGGACTGTATACGGTGCTCGTCGACGGCGATGATCTCACCGATCCGATCGCCGATGCCGCTCGCTCCTTCTTGGACGGCCATATCGTCTTGTCGCGCACATTGGCCGCACGCAATCACTTCCCCGCCATCGATCTTCTCCAGAGTACCAGCCGCGTGATGCGGGATATCGTCGGACGGACACACTACGAGGCCGCCAGGAAGCTCCTCGAATTGGTGGCCCGGTATCGCCAATCTGAAGACTTGGTCGTGCTGGGAGCCTATAAGCCAGGGATGAATGCCGCGCTCGACCGTGCTGTTCACGCTCAGGAGGCGATCAATGCCTATTTGCGACAAGACATTGACCAACCGGCCGGTTTGCCTTCCTCGGTGCAACAACTCGAGGCATTGGCCCAGCAGGCGGCATGAGTCTTGAGTCGTTGCGGAAACTGCGCGCCCAGGCAGTAGAGCGCCTGATGATGGAATTGGCGCAGGTCACCCGCACCCTCGCTCAGAACGAGGAACGGTGTCGCGACTTCGAAGCTCAGATTCAGAAAGATGTCGTCCTCTATGACCGACAATCAGCGCAAGGGTTGACGATCGAAGCATGGCTGGAATGGCAGGGACGCATCGATTCGCAACAGGCAGCGCTACAGCGAGTGCGTGGCGAGATCGACCAAGCCGTTGAGGCTTGGCAGCACACCAAGGCGCTCCTCGTCGAAGCCGGCCGGGAGCGTAGGCTTCTTGATCGTGTTGCCGACAAACGCCGCGAAGCGCAGCGTGCCGAGGCTGGGCGACAGGAGCAGCGGACGACAGATGAAGCGGCGAGCCGCCGGTATTCCGTCGGCAAAGCGGGTTATTCATGAGGGCTCGATTCATCAAGGGCTGGACACATCATAGCGGTCGCGGCGGCCTTGGACGTGTGGCCAGAACGGCGCCGGGGATCAACCGCTACTCCCAGCTATGGACGATGGTTGGTGGGATCGTCGGTTCGACGATTCTTTTTTGGATCATGGTGCAATTGGGACAGGCCTCCTCCGAGCCAAAATACAATACCCGGCCGATGACGACCAGCGAGCCGAAGCAGGGAGTGCCGCCGCGAGTGCAGGATGCAGAGAGCGCAAGCGCAGAATCCGACGAAGACGGCGCCAAGCTGTTGGCGCCGCCCGCGACGCAAGGGCCGGCCATCGATTTTCCTCGTGAGGTGCTCGATATGTTGGATCAGCGAAAGCGCGATCTTGACCGCCGCGAGCAAACGATTCGCCAGAACGAAGAACGGCTCATGATCGTGAGGGGTCAGGTTGAGGAGCTCTTGGATCAGAACGAAGCCTTGGAAAAGAAGATCCAGAGCGCGCAGGCCAAAGTCCCTGCCCAACAAGCGAAGCTCCAAGCGGAAAAGGAGCGTGTGGCGCAGGACCAACGGACGCAGCTGGCCAAAATGTACGAGTCCATGCCGTCTGAAGATGCCGCCTCGCGTCTCGAACGGATGCCGGATCGGAAAGCGATCGAAATCCTCAGAATGGTGAAAGCCAAGACCGCCGGGGCCATCCTCGCGCAAGTCAAAGCCGACCGGGCTGCGAAACTCACAGAACAATTGTTGGCACAAACGCCGTAGTGGCTGGCGGACATGGCGGTTGCTGGAGTATTGAGCGGCAACATCGAATCTGCTCTCCGACACCGTGCACGATTCAAGATCAGACCGCAACTTCTCGGCCCATGGCTCTTGCAGTGATTGTCACGTTGTGGCGGGTTAGTTCTCCGCCCAGTGGGGCAGCGTGGCAACCGGTCATGGACGGATTGCGGGAAGAGTAATGAAGGAAGATGGGGTGCCAGCGGTATGTTCGTGGTATATAGTGGAACCGTCGGAAGAAGGGAGGTAGGACGCAATGATTTTCCACGTAACGTTGGAGCAAGCGGAAGATGGCTGGGTTGTCGTAGAGTGCCCGGCGCTTCCTGGCTGTGTCTCTCAAGGAAAAGATGAAAAAGAAGCCGTTGACAACATCAAAGAAGCCATCACCGCGTGGCTGTGGGCCGAAGACCAAAAGGCGATGAAGGCTCTTCCCACAAAGCCCGGTCAAGCACCAATCGTGGTGGCAGTCTAGCGAATGGCGAGATTAGCCGATATCTCCGGAAAGGAGGCTGTCAAGGCTTTCCGCAAGGCCGGGTGGGAACAAATTGGCCAAGTGGGCAGTCATGTCGTGATGATAAAGGCGAACGTTCGAGTCAATCTTTCGATCCCCCAGCACAAAGAGCTATCTGTAGGGACACTCCGGGCTCTCATTCGGAACGCTGGACTCACCGTGGACGAGTTCTTGTCATTGCTCTGAGACGCAAAGCCAACGATGGGATGACTTCATGTGCGAATGAAGGTATTCTGCGGCACATGCATGCCATTTCCCATGATGCCGGTTCGCGATGAGTGCTGATTTCTTCTCGAAACCCATCCTCAATTCCCCTTATGCGTATCCTATACGCCATTGGGACCTCGACGACCAAGGCCAACCGACACACAAGATTATAGATAAGCGCCGCCCAGCCGAATTCATCACGCCGATTCCAAAGCCAAAAAAGCGCAAAACGTCAGAGAAGCAAGCCTCGATGGTCTTTGACGAAGGGAAAGGGCTCTCAACTCAGGAACAGCAGTATGACGTCACGGCCATCATCAATGGTGTTCGGGCCGAAGTCGACGCATGGCGTCAATTACAGAACCCCAATGACTGGCAGGTCACGCCCGAAACCGCCCGGCTACTCCAACACTGGCGTCATCACAAGTTCAGCAACACGCGACCGTTCTTCTGCCAGGTGGAGGCAGTCGAAACAGCGATTTGGTTGACCGAGGTCGCCCCCAATGTAAAAGCCGGCAAGAGCTTTCTTGAGCATCTTGCCAATGCGAACAACGATGCGAACCCAGGACTTACCCGCCTGGGATTGAAGTTGGCCACAGGGGCAGGCAAGACCACGGTCATGGCCATGCTCATCGCCTGGCAAACGATCAACGCGGTCCGCCGACCGAACAGCAAGAAATTTACTCGCGGGTTTCTGGTCGTGACTCCGGGACTCACGATCAAAGACCGTCTTCGTGTCCTTCAGCCAAACGACCCGGACAGTTACTATGCCAGCCGTGAATTGGTGCCCAACGATCTGCTGGACGAGGTCAGAGACGCCAAGATCGTCATTACCAATTACCATGCCTTCAAGCTTCGAGACCGATTGGAACTGTCAAAAGGAGGCCGCTCTTTACTTCAAGGACGAGGGAAAGAACTCAATACGCTTGAAACAGAGGGCCAGATGCTCCAGAGGGTGATGCCCGACTTGATGGGCATGAAAAACATTCTGGTCCTCAATGACGAGGCGCACCACTGTTACCGGGAGAAGCCGGGGGCCAAGACCGGCGATGAGGATCTCAAGGGGGATGAGAAGAAGGAAGCGGAAAAGAACAACGAGACCGCCCGCCTGTGGATCTCCGGACTCGAAACGGTCACACGTAAACTCGGCGTCACCCAGATCATCGACTTATCGGCCACGCCGTTCTTCTTGCGGGGCTCCGGTTACGCAGAAGGGACGTTGTTCCCCTGGACCATGAGCGACTTCTCGCTGATGGATGCAATCGAGTGCGGCATCGTGAAGTTGCCGCGCGTGCCCATCACGGACAACATACCGGGCAACGAAATGCCGATGTTCCGCAACCTATGGGAGCACATCAGGGCCAAGATGCCGAAGAAAGGTCGCGGTAAAGCTGGGAGTCTGGACCCTCTAGATCTGCCGCCCCAATTACAGACGGCGATCGATGCGCTCTACGGCCACTACGAGAAGACCTACGCACTTTGGGCCGAGAGAAAGGTTCCGGTGCCGCCCTGTTTCATCATCGTCTGTAACAACACGTCCACGTCCAAGCTGGTGTACGACTATATCTCCGGCTTTCAGCGGGTGAATGAAGACGGGTCCAGCAGGCTTGTATTTGGGAAACTGCCACTGTTCCAAAATCACGATGAGCATGGCAATCCGCTCCCACGCCCCAGAACCTTGTTGATCGACAGCGAACAATTGGAATCCGGCGAAGCGCTGGATGACAATTTCCGCAACATGGCCGCCGATGAAATTGAACGCTTTCGTCGTGAGATCGTCGAACGGACCGGCGATCGGCGGCAAGCTGAAGATTTGACGGACCAAGACCTGCTTCGGGAAGTGATGAACACGGTCGGCAAGCCGGGCCGCCTTGGGGCCGACATACGGTGCGTGGTGTCGGTGTCGATGCTGACGGAAGGATGGGATGCGAATACGGTCACGCATGTTCTCGGTGTGCGGGCGTTTGGGACGCAGCTCTTGTGCGAACAGGTTATCGGGCGCGCATTGCGACGCCAGTCCTATGAGTTAAACAACGAAGACCAATTCAATGTCGAGTATGCCGATGTGCTCGGTATTCCCTTTGACTTCAATGCCAAACCAGTCATCGCACCGCCTCAGCCGCCGCGCGAGACCATTCAAGTCAAAGCCATCCGTCCCGATCGGGATGGACTCGAAATCAGCTTTCCCCGCGTCGAGGGCTACCATGTTGAGCTGCCGGAGGAGCGGTTAGCAGCGAGGTTCAATGAAGACTCGGTTCTTGAGCTCACGCCCGATCTGGTCGGGGCCACGAAAACACGCAATTCAGGAATTATCGGCGAAAGCGTGGATCTGAATCTCATCCATACCGGAGAGGTGCGCCCGTCTCAGGTTGTGTACGAACTGACCTCGCATTTTCTGATGACGCGCTGGCGTGATGCCAATGGCGATCCGCAGTTGCATCTCTTCGGTCAGCTGAAACGGGTGGTCAAGCAGTGGCTCGACGAGAAATATTTGGTCTGTAAGGGAGGGACCTACCCGGCGCAGCTCAAGTACAAGATGTTGGCCGAGATGGCCTGTCAAAAGATCATGGCAGGCATCACACGAGAGTTCATGGGGAAAAGGCCGATCAAGGCCGTGCTCGATGCCTACAATCCTACGGGGTCAACCAGGCATGTGAAATTCAATACCTCCAAACCCAGCCGTTGGGAGACAGACGCTCGCCGTTGTCATATCAATTGGGTCATCCTCGACAGCGACTGGGAGGCGGAATTCTGTCGAGTGGCCGAGGCCCATCCGAAAGTCAGGGCCTATGTGAAAAACCACAATCTTGGGCTCGAAGTGCCGTACCGCTATGGCTCCGAGACGAGGAGGTATCTACCGGACTTCATCGTGCTGGTTGATGACGGACATGGCGAGAAGGACCTGTTGCATCTGATTGTCGAGATCAAAGGCTATCGCCGCGAGGATGCGAAGGAAAAGAAGGCCACCATGGACACCTATTGGGTGCCGGGGGTGAATAACCTTGGGACCTATGGTCGATGGGCGTTTGCTGAGTTTACCGAAATTTATCAAATCGAAGCGGATTTTGAAGCCAAGGTTGCAGCCGAATTTAATAAAATGATTGAGAAAGCCGCCGCAGTCTCGCCCGTGGTCGAGGGGAAATAGACATGGCCAAGAAGCAGGGGACGACCAAGACGGTCGAAGCACTGAAGCACGATGAGGCGAAGCGAAAGAATATTCCCACGGCGGAATATCAGTCTGTCTTACGGAAAGAAGAGCAAAGCCCTGTCCGGATCGCGTACGAACGGCGCAATCGTGATTTGGACCCGCAACTCGTCTGGCGCGGGAAGGATGAGCAGGATTGGTCAGATCTCGTTGTCCATGCGCCGCCGCTGTACATTCAGGAAAAGGTTCATCCGAAGGCACTGATCGATGATTTGCTGCGAGAAACGAAGGAACGTGAGTACGAAACTGGGCAACTCACGCCAGATCTCTTTGCAGATTTCAACGGCATCCCCAAAGGAGTCGATAAGACCGAGTTTTATCAGCACGACCAAAATTGGTCGAACCGGATGATCCTCGGAGATTCATTACAAGTCATGGCCAGCCTGGCGGAGCGTGAGGGGCTGCGAGGCAAGGTGCAATGCATCTACTTCGACCCACCCTACGGCATCAAATTCAATAGCAACTTCCAGTGGTCCACGACCAGCCGCGACGTAAAAGACGGCAACGCTGAGCACATCACCCGCGAGCCGGAACAAGTGAAGGCCTTTCGCGATACATGGCGCGATGGCATTCATAGTTACCTGACCTATCTCCGCGACCGCCTCACGGTCGCCCGCGATCTCCTCACCGATTCCGGCTCCATCTTCGTCCAGATTGGGGAGGAAAACCTGCACCGCATCCGTGCTGTGATGGACGAAATCTTTGGCGAAGATAACGCCATCGTAACGATTGTGGTGAAAAAGAAGAGTGCCACAACGGCTACCGATCCTGTGAATGATTTCCTGGTTTGGTATGCAAAGCGACGCACTGAGTTAAAGCTTCGCACGCTCTACAAAGAGCGGCGTGATCCTGAAGATGACAGCAAGTTCAACACGCTAGTTTCCTCCGAAGGTGAGCATGCCCGCATCGTCAATCTGGAACCCCAAGAGATCGAAGAAAAACTTGAAGCGAATTGGAAGTGGACGCGAGTTAACTACCCGCTCGTAAGCCAAGACCGGTCAGAGCGAAGCAAAGACTTTAGCTTTCACGGCAAAGACTTCGAGTGCGGGAGTAACCGGCACTGGACGTATGATCCTGACGTTGACATGCGACGCCTTGATAGAGCTGATCGCATCTTTGACGGCGGGGGTAAATCGCTTGGTGGTGTGGTGTATTGGAATGACTGGTCCTACGCCTCAATTTCAAACATCTGGACCGAGTTTCATGGCGAGAAGTTTCCAATTTACGTGGTTCAAACAAACCCCCGGTTGATCGAACGCTGCCTTCTCATGGCCACCGATCCCGGCGATCTCGTGCTTGATCCGACGTGCGGTTCCGGGACAACCGCTACCGTTGCCGAGCAATGGGGCCGTCGCTGGATCACTATTGACACTTCGCGTGTGGCACTGGCCCTTGCCCGCGCCCGTATCATGGGGGCGCGTTATCCGTTCTACCTGCTCGCCGATTCCCGTGAAGGTCAACTCAAAGAAGCTGAAATTACCCGCACAGCGCCGTCCTCGCAGTCGGTGCATGGGAACATCCGTCACGGCTTCGTCTATGAACGCGTCCCGCATATCACGCTCAAATCTATTACCAACAATGCTGAGATCGACGTTATCTGGGACAAGTGGCAAGCCACTCTCGAACCATTGCGCGAGAAGCTGAATGCTGTGCTTAAGCAGCAGTGGCAGGAGTGGGAAATTCCTCGCGAGGCCGATGCCAAGTGGAGTGATACGGCAAAGAAGCTCCATGTCGACTGGTGGGAGGCCCGCATTGCTCGGCAGCAGGAGATTGATAAGTCCATCGCTGCCAAGGCCGAGTTTGAATACCTCTACGACAAACCATACGAGAACAAGAAGACCGTCCGTGTGGCGGGGCCCTTTACGGTTGAGAGTCTTTCACCGCATCGCGTGCTCGGCGTGGATGAGAACGATGAGTTGATCGATACGTCTAAAGAATGCACCCCAGAGTACGGGGCGAAGCAAGGCTTCGCCCAGATGATCCTAGAAAATCTCAAAACATCCGGCGTCCAACAGGCACATAAGTCGGACAAAATTGCCTTCACCGCCCTCACTCCCTGGCCGGGCGATCTCGTCTGCGCGGAAGGTCGCTATCTGGAAGGAGAGAAGGAAAAACGTGCCGCCATCTTCATCGGACCTGAATTCGGGACCGTCACTAGGCCTGATATGGTGGAAGCGGCTCGCGAGGCTGGTGACGCCGGGTTTGATGCTCTCATTGCCTGTGCCTTCAATTACGAGGCCCACACCACCGAGTTCAGCAAGCTCGGCCGCATTCCCGTGCTCAAGGCCAGAATGAATGCCGACCTGCACATGGCCGACGATCTCAAGAATACCGGCAAGGGCAATCTCTTCGTCATCTTCGGCGAGCCGGATATCGATATCCTCAAAGAGAAAGATGGGAAGCTACGTGTGAAGGTAAAGGGTGTGGACGTATTCAAACCTCAGACTGGTGAAGTCATCAGCGACAGCGCCGAAGGCATCGCCTGTTGGTTTATCGACACCGACTACAACGAAGAAAGCTTCTTCGTCCGCCACGCCTACTTCCTCGGTGCGAACGATCCCTACAGCGCCCTCAGGACAACCCTCAAAGCCGAGATCGACCCCGAAGCCTGGGCTACCCTCAACAGCGATACTTCAAGAGCTTTCGACAAGCCCAAGTCTGGCCGAATTGCCGTGAAAGTCATTAACCACCTCGGGGATGAAGTAATGAAGGTGTTCAAAGTCTAGTGCCAAATCGGGCATCATCAAGCGGATCTTTCTATGGCTGAGGCGAACGTTGGGAAGCTAGAAATTAACTCGCTGCATGAGCGGCATAGTGGTTTGACTGCTTCATTAGGCGGCAGCTTCTTCGAGGCGGCATCAGTGTGTCTGAGCCGCCACCATAATTCCCCAGTAGAATTTGAGATTGCTTGTAGTGGCGAAACGACCAAACGCATTATAGATTTCGAAAGCCCAGACCTTCGGGTGCAGAACGCTTGGGCTAATGAAATAGACACCACTGAGGCTGGCGCATACGGGGTGTGTCTAGCAGCTGTAGAAGCTGAGGAACAAATGATTGCCGTCCGGCGGGCAGAGACACTTACAGGTGCGGATTGGTACATCGCACCAATTGGCACAGAACCGGCCGATCTGGAAGACTGCTTTCGGTTAGAGATTTCTGGTGTGGACGCCGGTGACCGTGCCTTTGTGGAGGCACGCTTACGGCAAAAGATCGCTCAGACGAGAAGAGGAGCGAGTAATCTACCCGCAGTTGCATCTGTTGTTGGGTTCAAAGGGAAGGCTGTCCTTATCCAAAAAGTACAGAGTGAAAAATGACATGGGCTGATCTCCATGCCGAAAGCGAACGGTTTGCCATTGAAGCCCAGTTGGCGCTGAAGGCTCACAATGCAAGCCGCGCAGTAGAACTCTACAAGCGCGCGGCGGATAGCGAGCAGCAGGCGCTTGATCAACTTGATCCATCCAAGACGAGAACGCGCGGTATTACCGGAGTGAGCGCAGTGGCTCTTTGGTTTAAAGCTCACGAGTATGTGCTTGCAGAGCGGCTTGCACATTCGCTTCTTGCTGATCCACAAGTTCCTGAATTTGCCCGAGAGGGATTAAGGAACCTTGTGCAGGCGATCTGGACAGAGAGCGCTAAGCAAAGTGCGGGTGTTGCGTTCCTGCCAGGTGAGGTCATGGTTTCAGTAAAGGGTGGTGAAGTGGTAACTGGTGGAGCACCTCTTGATCTAATTGTCGATAAAGTTCAGACAATCCAATCGCTGTTTTATAGGACGATTGAGTTTGTTAGCGGTGCTTCACACCGCAAAAGAGGTAGGCCATCGAAGGAACTGCAGGAGGCCTGCCGCCCGTGGTTATTCCAATCAGCGCCCGGCAGCTATCAGTTTTCCGTCGCGATACAGAGGCCTGCTCAGCTCGACTTCTTTAGGCAGGAAATTGAGCCTGAACGGGTCGCACATCATTTTCTGGAAATCGTTGGCGCGTCTTCAAGCGAAGACCAGTCTGAGCTAGAGCATCTGGTTGCAGATGAGAATTACCGCAGCACTTTCTTAAAGCTAGTGCGCAACCTTGCACCGACCGGAACTACTTTTGATCGTATTGAACTCCATGCGGCTGGCGAGACGCGGCCCGTCTCATTGGGGGTTGAGTCTCGCGGGAACATTAATCAGCAGCTACGGAAAAAGCAAACTGTGTTCGAGGCAACTGAGCTAGTACATGAGGAATTGCGCGGGACTTTGCGGGCTGTCCATCTGGATAAGGACTGGCTCGATGTTATGGTAGAGGGTGTCCCGATGCACATTGAAGGATTACAAGACACAGTGGATGACGTGATTGGTCCGATGGTGAATCGATCCGTAATCGTTCGGGCGATCCGCGTCTCTGAGAAGAAGTTGAAATTCGTCGACATAGAACTCGCAGACTAAGGACGTAACAGTAGCCATGTTTATCGGAAAAGAAGTGGTTCTTCTGCCGTGTCTTTGTAAATGAAAGTGTGCTGATGGACTTCCGCATTGCCGACACCTTCACAGATAGTCTCTCGCGCTTGACTGGCGATGAGCAGAAGGCTGTGAAGACGACGGCTTTCGACCTCCAGCTCAACCCCGCGAATCCTGGTTTCAGCTTTCATAAGCTTGATAAAGCCAAGGACAAGAATTTCTGGTCGGTTCGGGTCAGTAGCGATATCCGTTTAATTGTCCACCGTACGCCAGGGAGCCTGCTCCTCTGCTACGTCGATCATCACGACAAGGCCTATGACTGGGCCGAGCGCCGCAAACTGGAGACGCATCCGAAAACCGGCGCGGCTCAGTTAGTGGAGATTCACGAGAAGGTTCAGGAGATCGTCATTCCAAGATATGTTGACGCGCCCAAGGTCGACGCCAACCAACAGAGGCTGTTTTCTCAAATGTCTGATGCGGAGCTGCTCAGTTTTGGTGTGCCTCAAGAGTGGCTTTCTGATGTGCGCCAGGCCACCGAGGATACGCTGTTGACGCTGGCCGATCATTTGCCTGGTGAAGCCGCAGAGGCTCTCTTGGAACTGGCCACCGGCGGGAGGCCAAGCCTGCCTCAGCCTATCACCACGGCGACAAATCCTTTTGATCACCCGGACGCGCAGCGCCGATTCCGGGTGATGACCAATGTCGAAGAGTTGGAACGTGCCCTTGAGTACCCTTGGGAGAAATGGACGGTCTTTCTTCATCCAGAGCAGCGGCAATGGGTAGAACGAGACTACAACGGCCCAGCACGAGTCTCTGGTTCGGCGGGGACGGGCAAGACGATTGTGGCGTTGCATCGAGCCGCATTTTTGGCCCGCACCAATCCCGACGCTCGGGTATTGTTGGCCACCTTCTCAGACACGCTGGCCCATGCGCTGCATGCCAAGTTGCGGCGGTTGATCGGCAACGAACCGCGCCTTGGAGAACGCATCGATGTCCATTCACTGAATACGCTCGGTATACGTCTTCACAAATCACTCTTGGGTCCGATCAAGCTTGCAACCCGGAATGATGTACGTGACCTTCTTAACGCGGCATCCCAATCCATCAGCGACCACAAGTTTAGTCTTTCCTTCCTCTTCAGCGAGTGGAAACAGGTTGTCGATGCCTGGCAGTTGGCAAGTTGGGAAGCTTATCGGGACGTGGTTCGATTGGGTCGCAAGACAAGACTGCCAGAAGCGCAGCGGGCGGTCTTATGGTCGATCTTTGAACAGTGTCGTGCGGGACTCAAGAATAAGGGGCTGACCACGCAAGCCGCGGTCTTTACGGCTCTTGCTTCCCAATTAAGCAAGGAGAGGAACCTTCCGTTTGACTTTGCCGTAGTGGACGAAGCGCAAGACATCGGCATCGCTCAATTGCGGTTCTTCGCCGCGTTGGGGGTCAATCGTGAGAATGCGCTTTTCTTTGCGGGCGACCTAGGACAGAGAATCTTTCAACAGCCGTTCTCTTGGAAGTCTCTAGGCGTGGATATTCGGGGGCGCTCGCGCATGCTCCGAGTCAATTACCGGACTTCGCATCAGATCCGTATGCAGGCCGATCGACTGTTAGGGCCGCAGGTTGCTGATGTTGACGGTAATGTTGATGATCGACGGGATACCGTCTCAATCTTCAATGGCCCGCCGCCCGTGATCCAGGTCCACAACAATGAAAAGGAGGAGAGCAAGGCAGTGAGTATCTGGATATCAGAACATGTGAAGGCAGGGGTGGCATCACATGAGTTTGGGGTCTTTGTTCGGTCTGAAGCACAGTTGCCTCGTGCGCGCGCGGCGGTTGAACAGGCGGGAATTCCATTCAAAGTTCTCGATGAGCATGTGGAGACCACCAGCGGGTATGCTTCAATCAGCACGATGCATCTGGCTAAGGGACTGGAGTTTCGGGCAGTGGCCGTGATGGCCTGTGATGATGAAATCATCCCTTTGCAGGAACGAATCGAAACAGTAGGGGATGATGCAGACCTGCAGGAAATCTACGACACTGAACGGCATCTGCTATATGTGGCCTGCACCCGCGCGCGGGATTATTTGCTGGTAACCAGCGTGGAGCCGGCATCGGAATTCTTGGATGATATGAAGTTATGACTTTGTACTCCTGAGCTAGCGTAAGAAGTATAAGGAAAGATGCCAAAAGGCCCTGCGTGAGCCTGAAGATCGAGAACTCCCCGAAGGCTCCACTTTCACTGGGGCAGCAGACGCTGAGCTATGGCGATGAAGTTTCCATTCTCCCAGCACGTGCTCGAAGAATTGGAAAAGCGTAAAATCCCGCAGAAGCTTGTGGAACAAGTTCTCTATACGCCCGAGCAAAGGTCCCAGAAGCAGATGACATACGTGCTACCAGTCGCGAGTGGGGATCGGTGGGAAACATACCGAGTGAAAGTTCGTCGTTGATGACCAAATGCTCCCGATGGGCATGTCAGACAGGAGAAGATATCATGGCAACATTGACCATCGAATTACCGGAAGGTGCGTTCTCGGCGTTGCGTCGCTCCCCTCAGGAGTTTGCAAAAGAGATGCGCATCGCGGCAGCCGTCCAATGGTATGCACAGCAGCAAATTTCCCAAGAGAAGGCGCGGCGGAAATCGCCGGATTGAGCCGCGTCGACTTCCTCGACGAACTGTTTCGTCGGCGTGTGCCAGCTTCTCAGGTTACACTGCAGGAATTAGCCGAAGAAATCGAGCGTGCCGGTGGGTAACGTTTGGGTTCTCAATGCGTCCCCGCTGATCCTACTGGGGAAAATTGGCAGGCTAGATCTGTTGGAGCGTCTGGCGGCCAAGGCCGTCGTCCCAAACGCCGTTTTTCTTGAAATCCAGGCTGGGATCAGCGAGTACCAGGCGGTACAGAGCACGGCGGATTGGGCTGCACCGCGCCGAGCGACTGACGTGCCGATTCCCTTGTCCGTTGAACGGTGGGATTTGGGGCCGGGTGAGTCGCAAGTGATTGCTTATTGCCTGAAGGAAACGCAGCGTGCCGTCCTTGACGATGCCCAAGGCCGCCAGTGCGCGAGCGCACATGGCATCGCAGTCATTGGCACTGTGGGGATTGTGCTGAGCGCGAAGCGCCAAGGGATGATCTCGGCTGCTCGGCCTGTGCTGGAAACGCTTCACCGCTCGGGCATGTATCTGTCGGATCACGTCCTCACCGAGGGCTCTCAGACTGATAAGAGAATAGCGTATATGGCCATGCTGAAGCCTTGGTATAAGGTGGTGACGCCACGAGAAGATTTGCGAGAAAGCGTCGGCTCGATACCTCTGAATTTGTCGTACACCTAGACCTTGTCGGGAAGGACGGGCTCCTGTTGATTATCAAAGCCCCGAGCGTGTTTTGAGCGAACATTCTTGGCAAAAGACCTTAACGGTCTTGCCGCTGGTATTGTCCGTCGTTTGTACGGAATCAAAGTCGAGGCCTCTGCCGTCTATAATTTGACGATACAATTTGGTGGTGGAAAAACCCATGTCCTGACGCTGCTCTATCACCTGGCGAGTGGGGTTGAAAGTGGGGCGGATCTTGGAGAGCAGATTCGGTCTTGCCACTCAATAATTCAGCACACGCCATGTTTGCCGGCTACTCTTCTCTTCCTCGCCGCCGCCGATTTCGGCAACCCTGATATTCAGGAATTCTTCAATGGGACACTCGATGAAATATGGGTGTATAACCTCGCCCTCTCGCAGGCGGAAATCCAGTCAGACATGAATACGCTCATCCCACGCGGGCTAATCAGAGTTTCACCACTCCGGCCATTGATATGCCCTACAAGTACGGCGAGCGTTGACAAGTGATTGCATAACCTAAAAAAATACCGCCATTGTGCAAAGGTCGTCGGTGCGTACTATGACCGTCAGTATACGCAATAGTTATACCGAGGGCTGGCCAGTTCTGTGTGAATGCGCTATTGTGTGAATGATGGTGCAGTACAAGTTCACCGAATATTTTGAAAATGAAGTATTGCGGAAACGTCCATACCTGAAGAAGGAGTGGTGCTTCCGAGTTCTTGAAAACGCACTAAGAAGCGAGATTCAAGAGGGAAACCGGTACCGGTTCTGGGGTCGGATTGAAGAGCTAGAGGGCCGAATATTACGAGTCATCACCCTCAACGATAAGGTCACAATACACAACGCTTTTCCAGACAGAGGATTCAAACCATGAAGCTCAATTATTATCCCGATACCGATTCGCTGTATATCGATCTTTCCGAGCGGCCGAGCATCGAAAGCCGAGAGATCGCTGACGGTATCGTTCTCGATTACGATGCCGCCGGGCATCTTGTCGGGATCGATATCGACAATGCCAGCCAAAAGGTCGAATTGAAACAGCTCACGCTCAGCAAGCTGCCGCTGATTGTGCAGACCATTTCCGCCTAATTGGGCCTTCAGATCGGATCGCATGTCGCGCCGACCCGTGGCGTTTAGGGCTGAACAGAAGAACCTGCCTATTAATCACGGAACCCGCTTTCCCGCAAGATTAAGGTTAATCCGTTTCTACGAGGAAATCAGGTCATGGCCCGCCCTCTTCGACTGCAATTTGACGGAGCGATTTACCCTGTGACGTCCCGCGGCAACGCCCGAGAAGATATTGTCGATGACGATGGGGATCGCCACGCCTTCTTGGAATGTCTGGAGAAGGTCGTTCACCGCTTTCACTGGCTCTGCCATGCGTACTGTCTGATGGGCAACCATTATCATCTGGTTATCGAAACCCTTGAGGCAAAGATCTCCCAGGGGATGCGCCAACTCAACGGCATCTATACCCAACGCTATCACCGACGTCATCGAGCGGTGGAGCATTTGTTTCAGGGCCGGTACAAGGGCCATCCTAATGCAGAAAAGAGAGCCACCTGCTGGAAGTCTGTCGCTACGTGGTGCTCAACTCGGGGCCGGGTGAGTCGCAAGTGATTGCTTATTGCCTGAAGGAAACGCAACGTGCCGTCCTTGACGATGCCTAAGGCCGCTGCTTCCGCACGCCAGCCCAAAGTCCTACTCCGCCGAAGAGCTTTCCCATAAACCTGTTCATGGTGATCAGAATAGGGAAAAGGGGACAACAGTGAGCCTATTCTCTTTTGTTGTCTCAGGCAGGCGGCGGAAATTGCCAAGAGTGGTTCCTGCCCAGCACGGGTAATCCGTCGACTGCCGGTTCATCGATTTAGGCTGTGAACTCGTGTTACCAAAAATAGGGATACCCGTAGCGATATGCATAGCCATAAGACGGACCATTTCCCCTATTCCGATGATCCCAGTCCCACACCGTGATATTCCTGATGGCCAGCTCAGGAACTTGCTGCTGGACATCATCGATTTTGATTGTAGTCATACCCAGCACTTCTCCCACGATGGTTACGCGTTTCTTCTCGTCATCAAATACCGCCGGATCCGGTACCTTATCGTTGTTGCGATCGATGATGACGAATCGGCCTTTCGTCTCGGTATCAGACCCAGCGGGAATCAACTCTTCGGACAGTGGAATCTGTAGCACCTCGAGCACTGTCCCCTGTTGGGTCCGCTTTGCCGACAACACCTTACCGCCTGCCAGCATCAGCTTTCCTCGATAGGTCTCAGGATGGTCCTTAATGTCGGCGTAACGGAGATCACGATCGACAGGTCCTTCCAAGCGATCGGGAATGACATCCGTCGTGTGCTGACATGCGATCGCAAGAAGGCATAACAGAGCAATGCTCAATGAAAGGCTTGCGCGCTTCATGGCTATCTCCCTTCTCTTAGACTATTCGTCTGTGAAATTGACCTTACAATACCTATCCCGCCGGATTGAATGCTGTCACCAACGCCTGCAGAGATTGCAGTGCGAGATCGTGAATAAATCCTAAAATCGGGATCAGCGCGAGCAACGCAAAGAACACCCGTTCGGAGGAACGAGAAGGAATGGCAACTCATAATAGGTAGCGGAGGAACAAAAACCATTCAGGTTCAAAAATCTCCGCCTGGAAGGGTGTAGTTCTTTACTAAATCGAAAGCATACGGTTCGGAAATGAATGGCCGATGATGAGAGTGTGAAGAAATATTCATCTTGAATGCGATGTGAAAAGGGGAGCCCATATCAACAGTTTGAACAGCCTGCTATTGACTGAACATAGCGGACCTGATAGAGCGCTGGCTATTCAGGCACGGGAGATCGTGATGGTGAAGCTCTTTCGAAGCGGCGCCTTGGGGATCGGATTCGGTCCGGTCTTGCTGATGGCCGCCATTTTCCAGACTGCCTGCGGTCTGGATCGGCAGGTTCTATATGGCCGGGGCGATCTTCAAGTGGGCCTCCAGCATGACCCCACCACGGATGCCATCGGACTCGGCGATATGGGATCTGGGCCGGCATCCCCCCGCAATGATCATCCCTACGCTTTTTCCCAAACCGAGCTGCGACAACTTCTTGGATCGCTTTCCATTGCCGCGCTCGATAATGACACGCAACAAAGCAGACACCTCGATGCTCCGCTCTTCAGGGCGGATGAACTGAACAAACTCGTTCCATGGTTGACTTCCGCGTTCAGCCGCGCAAGCCGGACAGATCGGGTGTTCTTTTCCCTCGCCTCTACTCCGTTTCCCTCCCCCGGAGGCAGGACCATGGGAACCCTATTTGTGCGTCACCGCTATTTGCACGTGGCCCTCAAGCCATTCGTTCTCCCGGTCGAGGGAGAAACAACGCAAATCGCCGGCCGCTCGATGACCATCAAGGCAGCTGAACCGGTTCAGGAGGTCTTCGTCGAAGGTTCGGGCGCCCAACTGTGGACCAAGTCGGACACGATGCATATTTCGTTGAGAATCCCGGAAGAGTTTCCATCCGACCTTAGTGTCTCGCAGTCGGTTGAAGCCATGGAGACGTCCGATCAAGGCGGACGCACGGAAGGTGCTTCTGCCCAGACAAACACCGAGACGGCCCGCGAAAACAACGATAAGGCGTTGCAACGGCAGGTCGAGGACCTCGCTGTCGCTTTGAAAGAGTTACAAGCCAGAATTGCCGGACAAGCCAATGAATTGGAGTCGGTCAAGGCGGAGATGAAGCGTCTTCAGGAACAGAGCGCCGACAAGGCGCGCGCCCGAATGCCCGGAACATCTCCCGTGGAATAGTGACGGGCCGCTGCGCATTCTAAGTTTCACAACTTCTTGCAACCCTTGCCCCGAATAGAGTCACTGAAAATATACCCAGCTAAGTGGTCAAAGCAGGATCAGAGAAGGGACTCTTTTACTCATTCCCTCAGAACCTCTGGGTCGGGTTTCTCCTGCCTTCTTCCTTCATTTATCTCACAGCCCCCTAAGCAAGGGTATCTGTTGGATGTGTCAATGTGTCACATCAACTCAGTATTGTGCCAATGTGGCATGAATGAAATCGGCAGATCTCTGGAATGGCCAGGTATTTTCAAGTACAGCTTGTGCAGGTGGGAAATTTCTAGGTATCCAAATAAAGCTTTGACCGGAAAATGCTGTTGAGCTAGGGGTTTCCTCTAGCGTCGAAAGCGTTGAAGCGTAGTACATTTATTCGCCCTGTAGCGTGTGGCAAAGAAACGCGAGAGGTCAGTCTTTTCCACTTCGCAGAACCAACTCCCGATGCTGCATGATTCCTTTGAAGAACACTTCGACTTGCCAACGGCATCGATAGAGATCCGTGGATCGTGAAGGCCGATAAAATGTGCACCCACAAAGGACTTCATAGAAGGTCGCAACCATCCTTATGGTTCAAGCCGACGACAGACAGAACCGTGGAAAACTCTTGGTCGCATTCGTTTACACACGCATACCTGAAGACATGGGGGTCCTAGTGAAAGGAGTCCTTTTATGAATCTTCTTATGAGTTGTGAGCGAAGCGTTCTACGAAAGGTCGCCTCCACGGCGGCGTGGACTTTAGTGGGCCTGCTGCATCTTACGGTCTCGCTCGTGAGCGCACAGGAGACTAAAGAGGCCCAAAAGGAATTCGATCGCTTTAATGTTTCGGTGTCCCTGAACCAGGATAAGTTCTTCGGATTCTATCCGATCATTGCCGGCACCTACTACCTGCGACAGGATTTCGGCATCGCCTTCGGCTCTACGCTCTATGGGCACTTGTCCAACCCGCGGCCGGACTGGAGCAATCCTTGGACCTGGGTTTATGGTGGAATCCACAAGTCCTTCATGGACGGAAAACTGGTGCTCCGTCCCCAGGTCGGATTCACGAACGGCCAGGTCAACTCCTGCGGCGCCGCACAGTTAGGAAGCAACGGCGGATGCCACGCCAATGTCTTTGACGCGTTCCTGTTCCTGTTCCAGGGCCACTATGCCGGGGATCTGGTGGATGTGGATGGGTATTTCGTGCTGGTTGAGGATGTTAGAAAGCAAGGCCCGACCCAGAGTTCGTTCACCCATCATTGGCTCTATGCCGGAGTCCCGGTCATCAAGACCGAGAGCGGCACGAAGCTCATCATAGGTGGCTACTATGAGGACATCCATCAGTTCAGCAGCGGAGGACACCCCTGCATTGGCTGTCTCGCAAACGGTCAGAGCGCATCCGTTCTGCCGCCGCAGGGGATGGTTGCCTGGCTTGGCGGCTATGTTGAACTCCGGATGCCGATGGGGATGTCGTTCATGTTTGCAGCGGGCAAAGACTTCGCAGAGAGTGTGCACACGATAAACCCGAATGGAACGACAGGCGCCCTGAATGCTAATCCGTCCGGAGACTTTTACAAGGTTCGCTTCACCAAAGTCTTCTAGTTGCTCCGCCACGAGGAGTCGTGACGAAACCGATGAGACGCCGGCGAGCCCGCCCGCCATGAGGTGCGTCGCAGCGGCGTATCAGCGGTTGCAGTAGAAGCCTTCGTGAATAATGCGGGTTAAAGAGTCGGGCAAGACGCGACTCTCTACTCCTTTTAGGACGCATTTTCTAAGCCAGCCTGTAAATCGTGTATCCAGTGTAAATAGCACATCATCCGTCGTTTTTTGTCGCACATGCATCGTCCGGTTTAGGTGCGCGTGTTCGTTTGCGCCACCATCCCATATTACATTATAATACGTACTGTATATATTTTTGATTACGAACATATTACAAGAAGGTGTACCTGATATGGTTGAACACGGTCTTCGATGCATTCGATCAGCGCGTATGTTCACGTGCGCAGTAGCGCTTGCTTTCGGATCCGCCATCGGCTCGCTGGGAATCATGTCGGCACCGGCGGTGGCCGGGCCGCACGTGCCATTCAGCGCCAGCGGTACCATTCTGACGATCGACGCCGGCGACGTCACGCCGGCCGGTCAAAGCGGGCGTTTCATCGTGAGAGATCGCCACATTACCGGGATATTGACGGGCTCCATCGGCGGCACGACCGGAGTCCCTTTCACTATCACGTATGATTCCAACGTGCCCATTGCTACGCAGTCGGGCCGCATTCATGCGCGCCTCATCGCAGGCACGTATGAAGCGAATATCACGATGGCATCGAGCACAGGTCCCACTCCAGTGGAGTGCGAGACTCCTAACGGCGCGTCGTGCATTGCCACACCGGGCGGAAACTTCATCCCTGGGTTACTGTTGAGCGGGAGGATGAATTTTCTTAGCGGCGCGAAAGGGCAGGGCACCGTGACCGGTTGGCTGATCCCTGTCCTTGATGAACAGGGACATATCGCGAGTATTGCGGCGAGTCTCTTAACTCTGAGTGGCCAGTGGAGTCAATGATGCCGGGATTGTAGTACATATCATGTCCACCCTTGTTTCGAAGATGGGGTCGGATCTTGCACCGTGCACGGCACAGGAAAGCAGACGCGATCTTGCCATTCGATGCCATGTTCGCCAGTTCCTAATTCGCTTCAGTGCTCCGCGTTTTTGGGGAACTTCTCGATGGGTGACGCTTTGGCCACTACACGGCATGAGAAACTGCCATCGTTCATTTCGAATGGTGCTTAAGAGAGAACGGTAACCCGCGTGTCGTGCCCTAAGTCGTGCTCCGCCGATGAGCTTCCCCATAAACCGACCCGTATTGTGATCGGCCTGGCTTGACGCTGTCGGACAGACTTGGTACTCTGTCGGACAAGAGGTGGTGCATGGCGCTCATTCAAGTGTCCGCCAGATTAAATCCCATACAACTTCGGCGAGCCCAAAAAGCGCTCGGCGCTAAAACAACGAGCGAAACACTGCAGCGCGCCTTGGATTTGGTCACGGAAAAGGCCGTGCATGATCGTATCCTCCAGCGCTATAGCGGTGTGGGCAAGCCCGATGCCTTCGGCGAAGACCACTAAGTTCGCGCTGCTCGATACCGCGATCTACATTGAAAATTTCCGATACGGACGCTTTACCTTTCGCCTGCTGCAATCTCCTTTCATCGTCCGGTGCTCTTCCGTTGTGCTCCACGAATTACTCCGCGGAGCTCGAACAGGCACTGAACGGAAGTTTGTTTTGGAATTGAGTCAGCGGTGCCAAGTGTTGACGCCAACGGAGCAGCAGTGGCTGAGGGCTGCGGAGATCCTCCTTCGGCTCAGACGGCGAGAGCACTATGAGGCTGCCAAGTTGCGCGAGCTGGCCTTCGATGTGTTGATCGCCCTATCGGCAAGGAGTATCGGCGCCAGTGTGATCACGACCAATCACACAGACTTCCGCGCGATTCAGCGTGAGATGCCCTTTCATCTCCTGTGTTGGGAATAGAGACAGAGTCTTGATGAGGTGCCGAAGCAGGATAAGGTGTACCCCACTCGATGGGTCGCTTGACCAGATCATGTCCAGGCATTACAGTGCTCCTATGATACGAGCTTGTGTAACCGCGCTCTTTCTAATGTCCATGGCCGCCCCTGCGTGGGCGGATCAGAACGAATCCTTTGACCCCGATCAACCCTTCGAGCAGGCGATGACCACCGGTGTGCTCCGTTCGCTGCTCAATCACGCGCTCGATAGATTTGAGGACCATGTAGAAATTTCAGGAAACCTTCACGCCGATGGAATGAAGGGTGATCGGGGGAAACGCCTGCAATTCAAATTCTATCCGGAGGGTAAGTCAAAGTCCGATCAGCATTTTACGGCCGAAGGGTGGTTCCGCTCATTGCCGGAATCCGGTCAATATGATTGGCGTTTTCAATTCAGACAGCCGGAAGACCGCTCCAAGAAACATCCCTCCCCACCGATCGAAGCGCCGCTGTAACGGGATGCTTAGCGTTCGATGGTTAGTTTTGCCTACCACACGGTAAAGTTTTCTTCTTTCCCGACAGAGTCGTAAAGGTTTCCACAACAAAACCAAATTCTTTGCGGTGTTAGAAGCCACTCAATTGGCATGGGGTTTGTATCCGCCTGCCTTGGATCGCAGAAAGATCGACATCCATGGATTTTATTGCGACAGACATCATCTCCCCTCCGTCCAGATCCTCTGTGGACGGGAGTCCTCGGTCGGCCCGAATAGCTTCTCCCTTCAGCTCCAGTGGTATTCGGAAACATTTTTCGGCGGTTCTCCAGAGAGCTCAGGGAGAGGAGGGGAGGGTCGACCGTCGCGAGGCAGACGACATTCGATCATCCAACAAATCTCAGAACAAGCCCCAGGCGAATGAGTCGAAGGAGCGGGATGGTTCTTCGGTTCGAACGGATCGTGCTGACCGGCCATCTTCAAAGACGTCGGAGAGAAACCGCTCTGACGAGAACATGAACAAGTCGGCCGAGGCTTCGAGGAAGGATGAGACAAAGGAGAATGATGAACGTTCCACCGTAGAGGACGATGTCCGTTCCGATTCGCACAGCGCAGAGGCTCAGCCTGTTGCTCCGACTCCGGTTCCAATCACCACACATACGATCAACCAGGAACAGATTCCAACGGAAGAGGATCCTCGATCGTCCAAAGACGAGCACCGGGCAACAACAGCGTCCTCCATGTCTGCGCAGGCATCGCCGGCCGCCCCCATGCCTTCGATGACGGCTCCTGAGACTCACAAAGACGCATCGTCCGCAGATGGAGCGGCTACACAATCCAAGGATCAACCAAAACAGACGTCGGCCATGCCGGTACGTCCTATGGAGAACAATGCTCAAGCAGGTCTGATCTTAAAAGATAACCTGCAAGCCGTTGTCGGCAGTGCCGATACAAAGACCGTGGTCGCTGATGCGGAAACTCATGCCGCTTCTTCAGGACAGGAGGCAGGTCCATCTCGTCCACAGTCCGACGGTCTTTCTCGAAGCCAGCCCAATCTAAATTCCGGCCCGGTGCCGAACGACGGAGGGATCGACCGTCCAATGAATGACGCTGCTCGGATTGCGGAGGCGGCCACGCTCGCACGCTCCGTTTCCTCACATTCCGAGGGCCATGCACCAGCACGCGGTGGCAAGAATACTGTGGAATCGAAGACGGAGGCCCTGTTGCCGTTTGATGATCCTGCGCTCTCTTCAAGCGACGATGGAAACGGTGAATCGAAAGTCAGTGAGGCATTATTGCGTGGTCGTCAATTGAGCTTTGATGTGATGAAACAATTCAGCGAGTTGAAGGTCGGTCAAAGCGGATTTCTGCATGATCAAGCTCAGATCGAACTACCGCAGGCAGCTGCCATTGACCGCCAAGTGACGGGCGGACAATCTACAGAGTCGATCATGGCGGGAACTCAGGGAGGCGTAGGCTCCAGTCCGCCTCCACCGCCTCCTTCCACTGCCCCTTTCGCGAGTCATGCGCAACCTGCCATGCCAGGCCATGACTCAGCGGACAAATCCGCCCAGGTGATGGCGCGATCAGTCGTGTTTGATGTGGCACAGCCTGACCTGGGCCATGTGAATATTCGCGTGGCCATGACGAACGATGTGGTGCATACCCATTTGTCGGCCGACCGTCTGGAGGTTGGACAATTCCTCATCAACGGACAGGATCGCCTTCAGGCGGCGTTTCAGGCGAACGGATTGGACATGGGACAATTCCGTGTGGACATCGATCGTCAGAGTGCCGGTCGTTCCTTCCATCATGGTCCTTCCCAAGAACAAGGCCAGACCTGGGATCAGGGTTCGCAGGGGATGAATTGGGGACAGAGTTCTGACCGACAGGATGAACAACGCACGTCGCTCCATGGCCTCTTGAATGTCGTGGCATAGATCAGAGGCGTAGATCAGAGGGGGGATACCGGACATGATCGATGTATCACAAGTCAATTCGACGGGAACCCAATCGACACCGGAACAAACCGGACCGCGACAGCTGGGTCAGGATGATTTTCTCAAATTGCTCATCACGCAATTACAGAATCAGGACCCGTTGAAACCCACCGACAATACCGAATTCGTCTCGCAGCTCGCGCAATTCAGCCAGTTGGAGCAGACCGCGAAACAGGCGGACCTGCTTCAGAAGAGCCTCGATGCACAGACTGCCTCGCTGGAGTTCACTTTACTGCCCATGGTCGGCCGCCAGGTCAGCATCGATCAACCCCTGACGCAGTTGGAAAATGGTCAGGCCTCGCTGACCTATACACTGGAAAAGAACGCGGCGAGCGTGCAGATTAGGATCCTCGATCAAAGCGGCCAAGTCGTGCGGACGTTGGGCTACACCGGCCTCCAGGCCGGGCTCAATCAAGCACAATGGGACGGGAAGGACAGTAAGGGCGCCGCCATGCCGCCCGGTGTGTACAAGTATGCCATCTCTGCCGTCAATCAGCAGGGTGCGTCGGTTGTTGCGACAGGCCATGCGCAACTTACCGTCACGGGCATCCGGATGGAAGACGGACAACCAAAGTTGGCTGTTGGAACAATCACTGTGAATCCGTCGGAGGTCGTGGAAGTGCAATAGCAGCGGCGAATCTGAACGGGCTGAAAAGGAGGCATGCACCCATGGGAATCCTGTCGTCACTGTTTGCCGGAGTCAGCGGGCTCAACGCCAATGGTACCGCGCTCTCCGTCATCGGCAATAACATCGCCAACCTCAGCACGGTCGGCTTCAAGGGGAGCAAGGCGACGTTTGCGGACTTGATCAGTTCGTCGATCTCAGGCGGGTCCGGCGCGATTCAGACCGGCATCGGCGTGGCGCTCACGTCGGTGCAGGGGAATTTCTCTCAAGGATCGCTGACGACCTCGTCCAATGTGCTGGACCTTGCCATCGACGGCAACGGATTTTTCATCGTGAAAGACGCGCAGGGCGGCACCTTCTATTCACGCGCCGGCCAGTTTCGCCTCGACAAGGACAACAACGTGGTCGATCCGACGGGATTCAAAGTGCAGGGATTTCTCGCCGACACCGCCGGTACCATCACCGGGACGATCGGCGATATCTCACTGCCTTCGACCACTGCATCGCCGAGGGCCACGACCACTGCGCTCGTTGCCGCCAATTTGAATTCGGCCACTGATCCGACGGGTGTCCGCGGGAATATCGTGGCTTCCTCAGCGTCGGCGACCACCACCGCTGCAGGTAACAATTCTTTCACGATCAACTTGAACGGCGATGGAGCTCGGACGATCACTGTGGCGAACGGCTTGACCGGCTCGGCGCTGGCCACAGCGATTCAAAACGCCGTGCGCGCGCTGGTTCCCAACGATCCCTTCAAGGGCGCCGCCTACGCAGGATTCACCGCATCGGTCAACGCCTCCAACACCTTCACGTTCGCGTCGGGCATGACCGGGACAACAAACAATTCCACGACCGGTACCGGGACGATTGTGGTCACGGCGAACGGCGGCGACACCTTGGCGGCCAACCTCAATATGCTGGCGCCGACCTCGACGACCGGCACGGACTTCTTGCTGTCGGACCCGTCTGCCACCTCGAACTTTTCCACATCGATGACGGTGTATGATTCACTGGGCAACAGTCATCTGCTGACGACCTACTTCACGAAGGTCGGCGAGAACAGTTGGAACTACAACACTGTCGCAGCAGCGTCCGATGTGGTGACGGCGAACTACCATTCGAGCAATATCGACACCAGCTTGGGCATCGTCCGAGTCGGGTCCGGCACCTTGACGTTCGGGACGGATGGAACGCTGGATCGGGAAAGTACGGTAATCCGGTATGACACTGCCACGGCGGCCGGCGCCTCGGGGACGGCGCCGGGAGAGTTGCAGCTGGACTTTGTCGGCGCGACGCAAGACCAGCCGATCGCCATGAATTTTGGCTCCAGCGTGACGACCGACGGCGGAAGCGGGCTCGACGGCACGACGCAGTTCGGGTCGACATCGGCGCTCGTCCAGCAAACACAGGACGGCTTTGCCGCCGGCTCACTCCAGGCCTTTTCAGTGGATGCGAACGGCACCATTAACGGCCGTTTCTCGAACGGTCAAGTGCGCGCGCTGGCGCAGGTCGTGCTTGCGCGCTTTCCCGATCCCATCGGGCTGACGAGGACCGGAAAGAATACCTTCGCGCAGTCAGGCGATTCCGGCCAGCCGGTCACAGGCACGCCCGACAGTGCCGGGCTTGGGCAGGTCAAATCCAACTCGCTGGAACTGTCGAACGTGGATCTCGGTGAGAGCTTTATCGATATGATCGCCGCGCAGCGCGGGTTTCAGGCGAACTCGCGCGTGATCACCACGTCAGACGAAATTCTTCAAGAGCTGGTCAATCTGAAACGGTAGATCCTTTCTCTCATGGTGGGCTGGGAGCGTCGGCGCACTCCCAGTCCACCTTCCTCCACGTGGTCCCCCTCGACTGGTCTGCTCTGCGGCTGTCATCCCACGCCCTGTCAGCTTATTGACGGTATCAAGAGGGGTTGCTTGACGGGGTGCTCATGCGCCGTGCCTTTTTCGGTCCGTTTCGTATCGGATTACGCGTCAGATATGGTGATTCGCGATGGCCTCTGCCGGAGACCGGCAAGGGGTAATGGCATATGCATTGCAGTCTCCGCACCGGGCTAACCCACACTATCCATGAACGCTTCTACTGCAACCGCCGATACGCCGCTGCGACAACCTGGCCATGGTTTCCTCACGGCCAGGCGAGCAGGCTCGCTCTTCGCGGCCTCAACATACTGTTTCAAGTATGCTTCGGCCTCTCAGGGCTCCGCGTGCACGTCTCGCCAGGCGTCTTGGCGGTTTCGTCACGAACCGTCATGGATAATGTGGGCTAAAGAGTCAATCGAGGAGGAGTTATGGCAGATGCAGCTGCAGTCGATGAAAAAACTCCGGTAGCGCCCCGCGCTTCGGCGTTTCCCATCAAACTGCTCATTATTGTGTCGGTTGTGGCCTTGATGTTCGGCGTCGGCGGAGCGTTTGTGGCGGTCAAATTCCTGGGAGGCTCCGGCAAAGGCGCTGAACATTCAGAAGAAAACAAGGCGGTCGCCGAAGTAAAGGCCGAATCCAAGAGCGAGGGCGGTGGGAAACATGGTCAGGCCGCTTCGCCGGGCGCCATGTTCGACTTGGATCCTTTTATCGTCAACCTCGCGGACACTCCCGACGTTCGGTATTTGAAGCTGACCCTCAAACTCGAGGTGGACAATGAAACAGTCGCTGCCGAACT
The DNA here is from genome assembly GCA_030123625.1 of Nitrospira sp. Classification (NCBI taxonomy): domain Bacteria; kingdom Pseudomonadati; phylum Nitrospirota; class Nitrospiria; order Nitrospirales; family Nitrospiraceae; genus Nitrospira; species Nitrospira sp. The sequence goes on along the minus strand of CP126121.1, from coordinate 59,677 downwards.
GTCCTCCCGCATCCCTCAGATACGGGATGCCATCCTCGTTTTGCTCAGCAGCAAGGATGTCAATGCGGTGAGAACGACGCAGGGAAAATTCCAGCTTCGCGATGAGATTACGCAACGCATCAACGGTCTCTTGAAGAAACCCGGAATCCGGTCGGCCTATTTCACGGAATTCGTCGTTCAGTAACGGCGGTACTATGGAGAAGATTCTCTCGCAGGACGAAATCGATGCGCTCCTAAAGGGCGTCGTCTCAGGTGAGGTGGACACGGCTCCGAAGGAAGCCGCCCAGGACGCAAAAGGTGTCATGCGATATGACCTGTTCAATCAAGAACGGATCATCCGTGGGCGGATGCCGACCATGGAGATGATCAACGACCGATTCATCCGCCGCCAATCCGTTGTCTGGACCGGCATGTTTCGAGAGGCCGTTGATTTCGCCGTCGTCGGGACACAGGTCGTCAAGTTCGGCGAGTTTCTGAAGAAAGTCCCGATGCCCTCATCGTTGAACGTGTTTCATATGTCTCCGCTGCGGGGCAGTGCGCTCTTCGTGATGGACGCGTTCCTGGTGTACCTGATCGTGGACTATTTTTTCGGGGGAAAAGGTCAGACCCACGTGAAGCCCGAGGGACGGGATTTCACGCCCGTCCAACTGAGGATCATCAAGAAGCTGTTGCTGCTCTCGCTTGTCGACCTGGAACAGGCCTGGCATGCCGTCGTGCCGGTCAAGGTGGGGTATGTGCGTTCTGAGAGCAACCCTCAGTTCGCGATGGTGGTGACCTCGTCAGAAATCGTGGTCGTCGTCACGTTGCAGGTCGTCTTGGGAGAAACGGCCAGAGAACTCTACATCGTATATCCCTACAGCATGCTCGAGCCGATCAAAGAGAAACTCTATTCCGGTCTCGTCTCCGACCAGGTTGAACAAAACGGCGAGTGGAATCATCGATTCCGAGAACGATTACAAGACTGTCCGCTTCCGATTGCGGTCCGGCTGGGAACCGCCACCGTGACCGTGAAGGACGTCCTGAACTTTTCTCCGGGTGACGTCATTCTGTTGGACCAGCACCCGGGAGATCCGCTCGATTGCTATATCGAGGGCTATCACAAATTTCAGGGTAGCCCGGGAATTTACAAGGGCAATCATGCGTGCCGCGTGACCAAACTCTTGAACTAACAGGATGTTGACAAACCATTTTGCAAGTGTGGCAAACCAGGAGATCCAGAAGTCCCAGACTATTTCACAAAAGCCCGCAGGCTGTTCAAAAAGGGCCGTCCGGCAAGGCCGCAGCGAGGGCCGCGACGCGAAGAATAATGAGGCGCACGGTGCGATGAATAAAGAGCACCACGTTTGTGCGCGCCGGCGAGTCGGTGAGCCGGCGGTGTCCGACTCTCTTCACGTTTGCGGACGGGCGCCCTCGGCTTCGCCGCGAGGCGAGCGAGCCGGTGAGCGCCCAGTGTCTTCGAGGCGAAGCGTAATTATTACCTGAGCGATGCGAGAACGCCGCTGGCGGACTTTTTCAACAGCCTGATAGTCGCGACACCACCGAGAGAGTAATTATGGCTGAGTCAGATTCCGCAACTCGTACCGAATCGAAGACGACCGGCGGCCAATCCCCGCAACCGGCCTCGTTTCCGCCCGTCCAAAACGCGGAGACGGGAGGAGCTCCGAAGAACATCGATTTTATCCTGGATATTCCAATGAGCGTCACCGTGTATGTCGGATCCACGAAGATGGCCATCCGGGATTTATTGCAACTGGCTCAAGGGTCCGTCATTGAGCTAGATAAACTGGCCGGCGAACCGATGGAAGTGATGGTGAACAACAAACTGGTTGCGCGCGGTGAAGTGGTGGTCGTCAATGAAAAATTCGGGATTCGCTTGACGGATGTGGTCAGTGCGGCGGAACGCGTGCAGCAGCTTCGCTGAATAATCCAGAGGGAGAGCCGTGATTGATCTGTGGGAAAGCCTGTTCCGCACCGTTTCGGCCCTCGTCATCGTGTTGGCATTGATGGGGATCGTCGCGGTGACGGTCCGACGGGTCATGGGACCGCGCTTGGGGATCGCCGGGGGACGTCCTCTCGTTCGGATTGTGGCCAGCAGCTACATCGCTCCGCGCAAGACGATTGCCCTCGTGTCGGTGGCGGGTGAATATCTGATTGTCGGAACGACTGCGACCGATCTTGTCTCGTTGGGACGGATCAACGATTCCGCCGAATTACGTGAATTACTCGCTCTCGCCGACGAAAAACCTTCCGCCGATACGGCGACGGTCCCACGGGACATCTTTGCCACCTGGCTTCGGCGCCTACCGTTCGGAATCTTTCATCACGACAAGGGACTTCATGGCCGATAAGCACGAGTCTCGCTCCCGCCTGTGGTCGGTGATCATCGTCGGAGCGATGATGCTGCTCGTCATCCCGCCTTCGGAAGCGGTGGCGGTCGGTCCATCGGTGAGCATCGATTTCGGCGCAGACGGCCCGAAACAAACCGCCGTCGTGATCCAGATCCTGATTCTCCTCACGGTGCTTTCCTTGGCACCGGCCCTGTTCATCATGGTGACGTCCTTTACCAGGATCGTGATCGTGTTGGCCTTTCTCCGGCAAGCGTTGGGAACGCAGACGGTTCCCCCGAACCAAGTGTTGTTGTCTTTGGCGCTGTTCCTGACGATGTTCATCATGGCTCCGGTGGGTCAGGCCGTCTACAACAACGCGCTGCAACCGTTAATGGCCGAGCAGATCTCTTATGAAGACGCATGGAAAAAGGGCATCGAGCCGGTGCGGAACTTTATGCTGCGCCAGGTGAGGGAGAAGGATCTCGAACTCTTTATCACGCTGAGTCACATGCCGAAACCGGACCGAGTTGAGGAGGTGCCGACCCAGGCGATCATCCCGGCCTTCATCCTGAGCGAACTACGGATTGCCTTCCAAATCGGGTTCCTCATCTACATTCCTTTTTTAATCGTCGATATGGTCGTCGCCAGCATTCTCATGTCGATGGGCATGATGCTCCTTCCGCCGGTCGTGATCTCTCTGCCGTTCAAATTGATCTTGTTCGTATTGGCCGACGGCTGGTACCTGGTCGTGGGATCGATGGTGCGGAGTTTTCAGTGAAAGGTCAGGCGCAGTCCATATCTCGTGAAGCGTGTCCCGCAAGACCCAACCAGGGGCGCGTCACGTAATACGAGAGACGAGCAACGAGGAAAACGACATGACTCCGGAGATGGTGACCGAACTGGGCAGGCAAGCGCTGGAAACGACGCTGTTGGTGTCGTCGCCGATTCTGGGACTGAGCTTGTTCATCGGTCTGGCGGTCAGTGCATTCCAAGCGATGACTCAACTGAACGAAGCCACACTCACATTTGTCCCGAAGGTGGTGGCGCTTTTTGCGGCGTTGTTGCTCTTTCTTCCCTGGATGTTGAACGTCATGACCACATACATGGCGAATCTTTTGATGAATATTCCCAACTACGTGCATTAGCAGAACGCTGAAAATGACTGCCGGCTTTGTTCTCACATCACTCAGACCCTCAACGTACCCCAGCGGGTACGCCTCGGGTCCTCGTTCGCTGCGGCCGCGCCGGACAGCCATTTTGAGCGTCCTGCATGCAGATATTTCCGTTGAATTCGCGACACTGCCTTAAGGCGCTCATGGCGATGACACAGACCCTCCAGATCGTTCTTCCGGAATTTCAAGGGTTCTTGGTCCTCATTTCACGTATCGGCGGGCTGCTGGCCGCATTGCCGGTCTTGAGCGGTCGAGCTGTTCCATTGAAAGTCAAAGTGGCTCTCGTCCTGGCGCTGGGAGTCCTGTTGGCTCCTTTGGTTCCGCTGCCTGTCGTCCCGTATGATCCTGTCGTCTTGGCAACGGGGCTGGTCAATGAAATGGCCATCGGTGTAACGATCGGGCTCGCCGTCCGGCTATTTTTCGGGGCGCTTGAACTTGCCGGAGAGATGATCGGTGTGCAGATGGGGTTCGGCGTGGTCCAACTGTTCGATCCGACGACGGCCGATCACACACCCATCATCGGCCAATATTTCACGCTCCTCGCGACGCTCATCTTTCTCTCGCTGAACGGACATCTGCTTTTGGTGGCCACGATTCTTTCCAGCTATGAATCCATTCCGGCGTTCGGGGCATCCCTTCCCGGAAGCATGGGAGACGAGCTTCTTCGCCTTTTTCAGCACATGTTCATGGTTGGGTTGAAATTGGCGGCGCCTGTGCTCGTCGTCATTCTCCTGATCAATATTCTTCTCGCGCTTCTCGGACGTGCGGTCAGTCAGATCAACGTGTTTGTCCTGAGTTTTCCCGTCACCATCGCCGGAGGCTTGGCGGTGATGGGATTGTCCATACCGTTTGTAGTGGAGCTCCTTGTCCGGGAAATCGAGCGACTGCAACTCACGATTCACGGGATCATGAAAGCGCTGGGACATGGCTGAGGACCGGAGTAATAGGACAGAACCGGCGACGCCGAAACGCAAAGAGGAGGCGCGCAAGAAAGGCCAGATCGCCGTCAGCCGCGATCTGTCCACTGCGGTCATCCTCTTGAGCGGCATCGGGTTGCTGGCGGCCATGCTGCCGGTCGGCGTTCAGAAAATGACCGAAATGACTCGTCAAGGGCTCACGCTCTCGTTTCCTCTGGATTTTCACGAAGGGATGTCGATCGAGGAGGTGTACGCGGTCGTCATGCATGCCGGCCTCACAGTAGTGACGTTGAGCCTTCCGGTCGTCGTGGGCATCCTCGTGATGGGAAGCGCTGCGTCGCTGCTGCAGACCGGGTTGTTATGGCGTGCCAATGCCGTTCAACCGGACGTCGAGCGCATCAGTCCGATCAAGGGACTTTCCCGATTGTTCTCGCTGCGTTCTGTGATGGAGCTCGTGAAAGGACTCCTCAAGATCGCGATCGTGACGGGTATCGGCCTTTGGGTGGCACGGTATGACGTGCTCCAGATTCCGGGATTGATCGGGTTCGACCTCGGTACCGTGCTCCAAGTAACCGGACGGCTCTCGCTGAAAGTGGGATTGACCGTCGCGGGGGCGATCGGGATTCTAGCCGGGCTCGACTACTTCTACCAACGCTATGAGTGGGAACGAAGTCTTCGGATGTCGAAGGACGAAGTCAAGGAGGAACACAAGGCGACGGAAGGCGATCCGCTTATTAAAAGTCGAGTGCGGACCATTCAGCGGGAGATGACGAAGAAGCGCATGATGGCCGCCGTGAAGACGGCGGACGTGGTGATTACCAATCCGACACACTTGGCTGTCGCCCTGAAATATGACACCGCCACCATGGGAGCTCCTGTCGTGGTCGCCAAAGGAGCCGGTTTGGTTGCTGAGCGTATTCGTGAGCTGGCTCGGCATCACGGAGTGCCGGTCGTCGAACATAAATTCGTGGCCAGAACGCTGTTCAAACTGGTCGATATCGGCAAAGAAATTCCAAACGAGCTGTACCGCGCGGTTGCGGAGATCCTGGCGTTCGTGTATCGGGCTCGAGGCCGAGGGATGGATGTAGGTAGAGGTTAAGGTCAAGGTTAAGGCTGAACAACGTAGTATTCACTCAACCTAAACCTCAACCTCAGCCTTTCAAAATACTATGGCAACGGCAATAGAACCGGTGGAACGGAGCCAATTGATCAAGCATCCGGACGTCGTCATCTCCGTCGGGGTGGTGGCCATTCTCATGGTGATGCTGTTGCCGTTGCCTCGATTTCTGCTCGATTTGTTGTTGAGCTTCGATATCACCTTGTCGGTCGTCATCTTGCTCGTCGGACTTCAAGTGCGGCGTCCGATCGAGTTCTCCGTGTTTCCGTCGGTCCTGTTGATGATCACACTCTTCAGGCTGTCCCTCAACATTGCGTCCACGCGTCTCATTTTGCTGCATGGCAACGAAGGGGCCGGAGCGGCCGGCGAGGTCATTCGAGCCTTCGGGAACTTTATTGTCGGGGGCAATTACACGGTCGGTTTAGTGGTGTTTTCCATTCTCGTCATCATCAACTTCGTCGTGGTGACGAAGGGAGCCGGACGTGTGGCGGAGGTCGCCGCTCGCTTCACCTTGGATGCCATGCCCGGCAAGCAGATGAGCATTGATGCGGATCTGAATGCCGGTCTGATCAATGAGGCGGACGCGCGCCGCCGGAGGCGGGAAATTGCGGAAGAGGCGGACTTTTACGGGGCGATGGACGGCGCCAGCAAGTTCGTTCGAGGAGATGCCATTGCCGCCGTCATTATCATACTCGTCAACATCATCGGTGGATTGGCGATCGGTATCCTGCAACAGGGCATGAGTCCGGCGCTCGCGGCTCAAACTTATACGGTGCTGACGGTCGGTGAGGGATTGGTGGCCCAGATCCCCGCCCTGATCGTTTCGACCGCCGCCGGTATCGTCGTGACCCGCGCCGCTTCGGAAACGGATTTGGGAGGCGAGATGACTCGGCAGCTGTTGATGTCCTCCAAACCGGTGGGCATCGCTGCGGGTATTCTTCTCGCGCTTGGATTGGTGCCGGGGCTTCCGCATGTGGCGTTCTTGGCGTTAGGGAGCGCCATTGCATGGATCGCCTATCATCTCCATCAGCAGGAGCAGATTCAAGCAACGCCGGCTCCCGCTCCGATTGCTCCGAAGGCGGACGAAAGTCTGACCCGAGTGACGCCGCTCGATCTCATGGAAGTCCAGGTCGGATACGGGTTGATAGGGCTCGTCGAGGGAACGCAAGGCACCGCGCTGCTCGATCGGATTAAAGCGCTCCGGCGACAATTTGCGGAATCGATGGGCTTTGTCGTGCCACCCATTCATATACGGGATAATCTTCAGCTGCGTCCGAACGAATACGCCATCATTTTGAAGGGCATAGAAGTGGCGAAGGCTGACGTCTTGCCGGGGCATTTGTTGGCGATCGATCCAGGGACCGGCCAGCGAGGTTTGGTGCAGGGAATTGCGACCAGGGAGCCTGCCTTCGGATTGCCGGCACTTTGGGTCCCTGAAGGCGCCAGGGAGCAGGCTCAAATGGCCGGGTATACCGTGGTTGATGCGAGTTCGGCGATCGCCACACATCTTTCGGAATTGATCAAGCGCCATGGCCATGAATTGTTGGGACGGCAGGAAGTTCAAACGCTTTTGGACGAAGTCGGAAAATCGCATCCGAAGCTGGTGGAAGAGCTCATTCCCACGCTGTTGCCGCTCGGCACCGTCGTCAGGGTTCTCGGGAACTTGCTCAAGGAAGGCATTCCCATTCGCGACCTACGATCCATTCTTGAGGCCATTTCCGATCAGGCCACGAACACCAAGGATGCGGAAGTCCTGACGGAGTATGCGAGGCAGGCGTTGGCTCGGACCATCACCAAGCAGTATCAAGCGTCCGACGGTAGCCTGCAGGTCATTACCTTGGATCCCCGGCTGGATCGGTCGTTGGCGGAACAAGCGTCGGCATTGCCGCCGGGGGCCACGTTGAACCTAGATCCCACGCTTTCGCACAAGCTGTTAACCGGGCTCAAACAAGCGGCTGAACGAGTTGCAGCCAGAGGGCAGCAGCCGATCGTACTCTGCTCACAGGTTGTTCGCCGCCATCTCCGTCGGCACAGCGATCGTCTGTTACACACCGTTCCGGTCATGGGGCTCAATGAAGTGGATTCCTTCGTCCGTCTGCAATCGTTGGAGACGGTACGGATCGATTTCGAGTTGGCGCAGCCGTCTTGAGGTAAGCCATGAAGGTCAAGACATTCCACGCGCTCACCATGCAGGATGCCATGCGTGACATCAAGGAAGAATTGGGGCCGGACGCCATCATCTTGTCGGCAAAAGAAGTGCGTGAGGGCGGGCGAGTCTTACAGGCATTCAATCGACCGGTGCTGGAAGTGATGGCCGCATCCGATCAAGAGGTCCAGCGGGTTCCCCTGGGTGGAGAAAAAGTGCAACCCGGTTCTCGTGTGAAATCGTCTGATACCGGTTCGGCTTCGGCGTTGTCCGTGCGGACCTTTCAACAGACACTGCAAGGAATGTTGGAACCGAATTGCGAGACGACGACACCGACCGTCGGTAAACGGTCCGCCTCGGTGAAACGATCTATCGTGCGTGTGAAGCCGAATCGTCTTCCGCATCTGCAGAGTGTGATGAATGAATTGGGACGCTTATTGGAAGACCTGTCACGGACGGACAGCCGGGCGATCGAAGGCCGGCCGTCTTCCGTGCCGGTGTTGCTGTGCCGCTCGCTCATCGCGCAAGGGATGAATCCTTCCACCGTAGACCTCCTCTTGAAAGAGGCATGCAGGACGGAAGAAGCCGCCGGCCCACGAGGCGATGAATCGCTGCGGCGCGCGCTACAGCGTGAAATCGTAAAGCGCGTGCGAATGAGCGGACCGCTTCCGAAAGCGGAGGGCTTCCCCTCTATCGGTCTCCTGATCGGACCCAGTGGAGCCGGCAAGACCGCCGCCGTCGCCAAGCTGGCGTCGCATTATCGTCTCGAACAGCGGAGATCCGTCGCCCTTATTACCTTTGATACCTGTCGGGAAACGGCGGTCGAACAGTTGCGTCGGTACGCCAAGGTCGTAGGGGTGCCGTTCGCTTGCGCCCTATCGGCTCGGCAGGTCCATGAAGGGCTCCGTCGCCATAGGCAGGTAGATCTCGTGCTGATCGACATGCCCGGGATCGGACCGCGCGACTTGGCATTGGCGGAAGAATTGGGGCGGCTTCTACCCAAAAAGGCCGTCACAACACACCTGGTCCTTTCGGCATCCACGAGAGAGCAGGAGCTCTGTCGGATCACGAGGCGCCTCGGCGATCTGCCGCAGCTGCGTCTTCTGTTCACCAAGCTCGATGAGACGGAATCGTTCGGCACTATCTTTGAAGTGGCGCATCAAACCGGTGTGCCGCTTTCCTATTGGAGTATCGGACGGCGAGTCCCCGGAGATATCGAGATTGCCTCTTCTGAACGTTTGGCGGCGTTTCTGACGGCAGAACATTCCGCCCATTCTCACATGTTTGTGGATCGGTCGATTCAATCATCGGAAGCACCTTCTGCATTAATGGAAGCAGGAACTCACCATGGATAATCTGGCTGGAGGTCGTGATATGCCGTTTACAACAAAAAGGTCTGTCCTTATGTCGGAAGATCTGAGTCGGAATGATGGCTCGTCCACGCACGTCATCGCCGTGTCCAGCGGCAAGGGAGGAGTCGGGAAGACCAATGTGGTCGCGAATCTTGCCGTTGCCCTGACGAGAGTTGGAAAGCGGGTGCTGATTTTGGACGCCGACCTCGGCTTAGGGAATCTCGATGTCTTATTAGGACTGGTCCCCCGGCATACGATCGAAGATGTATTGGTGGGCACACATACGCTCGACGAGATCGTGCTCAAAGGTCCGGCGGGCGTTCATGTCCTGCCGGCCAGTTCCGGCGTCCCACGTCTGACGGCATTGACGGAAGCCCAACAATTGATGATTCAGGAGCAGTTGGCACAGCTCACCTCGGAGATGGACGTGTTGTTGATCGATACGGGCGCAGGCATCTCGCCGAACGTCACCTTCTTTGCCGCTGCGGCAGATGAGACGATGATCGTCGTCTCGCCGGAACCGACATCGCTCACGGACGCCTATGCGCTGATCAAGGTCTTGGTTCGCCAGTATCGGGAACGCCGGTTCAAAGTGCTGGTGAACCAGGCCAAGAGTCCGCGAGAAGCTGCCGAAGTGTTCGGTAAATTGGACGTGGCGGTGGATCATTTTCTTCATGTGGCCGTTGAATTGGTCGGGGCGATTCCCTATGACGACTATGTGCATTTGGCGGTCATGCAGCAGAAAGCGCTCTCTGAATTGTTCCCTGAGGCACCGGCAGCCCAAGCATTCAGGCGGCTCGCGCAACAGATACTCCAGTGGCCGAGGTCCGGTCTCCCCAAAAGCTCCGTACAGCTTGTCTGGCAACGAACGGCAACACCAGCCGGCAACTGAAACACGATCGGACATAGGGAGATCATGAGCAAGACAGCCTCACCGCACGAACGGAAATCATTTTCGGCCCAGGGCGTCAGACGCGAGCAACTCATCAAGGAGTTTGCCCATGTCATTCGCGCGATGGCTCACCGGCTGGCCTTCCGCCTTCCGGCGTACTTGGACGCCGAAGATCTGATTTCGGTCGGCACCATCGGACTCATGGATGCCATGGACAAGTATGACCCTACACGAGAAGCGAAGTTCAAGACGTATGCGGAGTTCAGAATCCGTGGAGCCATGCTCGATGAGATCCGTTCGATGGATTGGATCCCACGATCGGTTCATGAACGAATCGGCCTGCTCCAAAAGACTCACACGGCGCTTATGAGCCGACTGGGTCGACCGCCGCAGGATGAAGAGGTGGCGGCAGAACTGAAGATGTCCCTGGAGGAGCTGGATGATTTCATTACACGGGCCAGAGGGGCGGTCATGATCAGTGTGGACGATTTAAATCTTCATGAGCCGGACGGGCACAACGTGGCCAAGATGCTGGCCGACACGCACACGCCCGATCCCCTTTCATCATTGGTCAACGAGCGTGAGCGTGAAGCGCTCGCCGAGGCCATTCATATGTTGGCGGAAAAAGAGCGTCTCGTCCTGACGTTGTATTACTACGAGGAGCTCACGATGAAGGAGATCGGAGAGCTGCTGAAAGTCACTGAGTCACGGGTCTGCCAAATTCATACCAAGGCCATCATCAGGCTCAAGGCACACTTGCAGAGACCGAATTGATCGAATCGACCCACCGACGGAGCCGGCTACTCGTTTGAATTCATTGTGATGCAATTTGCGATGTCCTGCGATTGCTCGTCTTCAGTTCTGAACCAGAGAAACCGATACCTCACTGGACGAGATTCCGACAAGCGCCAGGTGGATCGGGTCTCCGGTTTGTTCCACATTCAAGTCAAGTCTTCAATCAGCAATCACGGCGATGCACTTGAAGGTAGCACACCCTGGGTTCTCACCATCGCGCCACCGCTCTTTTGCCTGGTGGGGTGCCTCAGCAGTGGTCTGGGGCGGAAGCTTGGCATGGATGCTGCCGATACCGGTCGGTTCCGCGAGCGTGGCCGAAATCATTTCCGTACGGCTTGTCGTCGGATGGATTGGTCTTTTCTTCGCTGCTGGATTCGGTGTGGCGGGCCTCTTGTGTTGGCCGTCTCGTCGGGACTTTAAGCAGCGCAAGCAGGGGAGTTCGGTCTCGGCGTATGACAGCATCACCGGCCTCCCTACGCGGCGACTCTATCTTGTGTTGCTGGAGCACGCATTGAGTAGAGCCGAAGCCACCACGCGGAACGTTGCAGTCTTGGTGTGCGCCTTGGAACCGTTTCGTCCGCTGTCCACCTCTTCAGCCGCTCCAAATATGACGCTGGTCGTGCGAGTGCAAGCCGCCCGTATCAAGAGTGCATTGCGACCTCACGACGTGGTGGCGCGCTTGGATGAATACACCTTCGCCGTGATCGCCGACAATCTCGAATCACCGGATGAGGCTCGATTGATCGCCGAGAAAATCCAGCATGCCATAGCACTTCCACTGCTGATCGAAGGCCAGGAGCTGCTGATTTCCTGCCGGATCGGGGGAATCGTAGGGCCGCAAAAGGGGACTGATGCCGAGTCACTATTTGACGCTGCCGTAGGGGTCCTGGAGAAGCGTCCGTCAAGCGAAGAGGGAAGCACGGGGATCGTGGTTGCTTACGAGCCAAGGTCGACACAAGGTGAGATGGGGCTCCTCTCGCCAATTGCCGGTCGACATGAGGTTTCCCTCACCAGTCACCGCTAGGAATAATTTTCACCTCAGTGGGTAGAATCCACCTCCCATCCATAGTGTGTCGATCGAGCACTGCTATGTTTCCTCACCTCGGATGTCAGTTCATGCCTGCATTTGGCTGAGTTCGAATCCTACACAAAGCGATCTCTGTTCGGAACGAACCTGGCACAAGGGTTGCTGTTCCTCTCTCGAAAGCAAAAGGAGTCGGCAGTATGAATCGAGGGATCTATCCCATCTTGTCCGGAGCACTGGCCCATGAACGGCGGATGCAGGTCTTTGCAAACAACATGGCCAACGTGAATACGGCTGGTTTCAAGCAGGACGAACAAGCTTTCAAAGCCATATTTCCGAGATACCTTGCGGTCGTTCCTACCGGCAGCTCAACCATGGGATTGGCGCAACAGATCATGGCCAGGCCGTTTGGACCGACTGAGCGCGTGTTTGTCGCGCCGCACCAGATCAAGACTACGTTTGAGCCGGGTCGCATTCGACTGACCGGCAATCCGCTGGACATCGCCATTCAAGGGCCGGGGTTTTTCGAGGTGAATACTCCACAAGGAACTCGATACAGCCGCAACGGCATGTTTTCGCTCGATCGTGACCGTCGGTTGGTGAACGGACTCGGCTATCCGGTGATGGGGACGAAGGGTGAGATCAAGATCCCTCCCGGTAAATTGGAGATCACGACACAGGGAGACATCAAAGTCGATGATAAATCTGTGGCGACGATCAAAGTCATGGAGTTTCACCAAGACGAGATGCCGCAAAAATCATCGGATGGCTTATTTTCCTCCGACAAAGGCAAACTCGCCAAAACCCCACAGCTTCAGGTCGGACACATCGAAGAGTCCAACGTCAATTCCATCGGCGAGATGGTGAAAATGATTCAGGGCATGCGCAACTATGAATCGACGCAAAAGCTGATTCAGACGCTTGATCATATGGCTGATGTCGCAATTCAAGACGTAGGGCGGGTGCTATGAGAAGGAATGTGTATCGCAGACGGCCACTAAGTGGCGGCAAGGCCTGGATATCATCTGATGTGAAATCTCTTGCTCTCAGCTATCTGCAATCGGTTCTTCAGCTCTGGAGGATTCTATGATCCGTGCCATGTGGACAGCGGCGACTGGAATGACGGCTCAGCAGATTAATGTCGACACCATCGCCAATAACCTTGCCAACGTCAATACCAACTCTTTCAAACGCAGCCGCGCTGAGTTTGCCGACTTGCTCTATCAAATTCAACGACTTCCCGGCACGAGCGCATCCACCATCGGAGTCTTTCCAGTCGGCGTTCAAGTAGGCGCCGGGGTGCGTCCAACGACAGTGGCGAAAGAATGGCTGCAAGGCAATATGCGGCAAACGAACAACGACTTGGACCTGGCCATCGATGGAGTCGGGTTCTTTCAAGTAACTCGTCCCGACGGGACGATCATGTATACAAGAAACGGGGCATTTAAGCGCGACAATTTGGGCAATGTCGTGACTGGCGACGGCGATCTCCTGAATCCCGTGATTACGATACCCTCCGGTGCACTGAAGGTGGATATCGGTATGGACGGCACCGTCTCCGTATTGCTTCCTGGTGTCACACAGGCTTCGCAAGTGGGACAAATCCAACTGACACGGTTTGACAATCCGTCCGGCTTGGTTGCCATGGGGAACAACCTCTTTATCGACAGTTTTGCATCAGGACCTCCGACGCAGGGAACAGGCGGCTTCACCACTGGATTCGGTATGATCCAGCAAGGCTTTTTGGAGAGCTCGAATGTCAATCTCGCTGAAGAAATGGTCAGCATGATCATCGCCCAGCGAAGTTACGAAGTTAATTCCAAGACAATTCAGGCCTCCGACGAAATGATGTCCATTGCCAATAATCTCAGACGATAGGAGCATCTCATGTCCGGATTCTTACTGATCGTGATCATGCTCCTTTTACCGGGAGTTCTTGGCGTGACGGCGGCAATGGCTGGACCTAGTGGCGAGTCTCACTTGACCTCGCCGGCGTCCAGAAGTCCGATTCATCGGGCGACCGACACCGTGGTGGACCGGGTAGCCGTCAGCGAGGTCACCCCCGATTTGATTAGGAAGGCCATTCAGAAACATCTGGAGAGCGAGTGGGGAGGTAAGATCAAGGCGGTGCATGTGACGGTCCTGGACCCTGCTGATCCGGTGATGATCTCCGGTGGGATAGTGGAGCTACAAGTTATGAACAACCCTGCTGGAGAGAGCCTAGGGCGGCGTATGTTTCACCTGGAGGCGGCGGTGCATGGGAAACCTCGGAAGACGATCCAGGCAGTCGCCGACATTGCGGCGATGATCGACGCAGTCGTCGCCACTCGGTTTGTTAAGACTGACGAGCTGATTGAGGCAGGAGATCTCAAGACCGTGGAAATGCGGGTTTATCAGATGAAGCATCCCTTCATTACAGATCAAGGCGAGGTCATAGGAAAGAGCGCCGCGCGGCCTCTTCCGCCCGATATTCCACTGCGTCCCGCATTCGTCAAGCTTCCGGTGGTGATCAAAAAGGGTGATCGAGTCCTCATCGAAGCGAGGCGTGGAGGACTGTCGATTCGGGCCTATGGGGTGACGAAATCAAACGGACAGCTCGGGCAGACCGTCATGGTTGCCAATCTGGATTCCGGCAGAGAGCTGAGGGCCAAAGTGGTTGCTCCGAATCTCGTTGAAGTGGAGTTCTAACAGGATGTTGAAAGCGGCTGCAGATTCGAAGGTTGAGGCTGAGGTTAAGGCTAAGGCTAGGCTCAACCTCAACCTTGGCCTACTTCGAATATCCGTGAATTGTCTCTGGATGGTGGCTGTCGGCCTTCTCCTTCAGGCATGCTCCAGCCCGCCGAATGTCTCAAGCAAGATCGCCGTGGCTCCATTGCCGCCGCCGAAGACGATCGGTTCACTGTGGCAGGAAGAGAACGGGCGGGCGTATCTCTATGAAGATCTCCGCGCGATGCGCATCGGTGACATCCTTACCGTAAAGATTGCCGAAGACCATAAAGGGTCGAAATCAGCCGAAACGGCTGTCCAGCGAGATTCGACGATTAACAATAGTCTTGCCGGGAGCGGCGCGGGGTATATCGGGATGCCGGGACTTCGTTTCAGCGATGAAACGAAACGTCAAATGGGGATTAATGCGAGTGCCAGTAATAAATTCGACGGGAAAGGGGCCACCAACCGAACGGGGACATTAACCGGCACAATTTCTGTGATCGTGACTGAAGTGCTTCCCAACGGCGATCTCCGGATCGAAGGCCGCCGTGAAGTGACGGTAAACAGTGAAAAGCAGTTGATGAGCATCGGCGGCATCGTGCGTCGAGTCGATGTGGATACCAAGAATACAGTTCTGTCGTCCGCCATCGCCGACGCCAGAATCGAGTATTCAGGTCTCGGTGTCCTCGACGACGTGCAGCGACCAGGCTGGTTCATCCGCATTCTCGATTGGGTCTATCCATTCTAAAGAGAGGATTGTGCTATGGCGGTTTCGCAGAGGCGTACGGCAATGAGGAGGGGCATTCCCAAGCGGCGCCCCTTGAATCTCCGAACTCTGCAGATGATGGTACAGAGCGGAGTGGTACGACGGGCTGATTTTACCCCTCCCTCCTTCGGAAGCAGGACGCGATTCCATGTGTCGGATAATATGGATCATGACTCGACGAAAGAAATAGTCTCCGAGGAGGGGTGGTTAGCGCGCCTCCTACTTGGTAGGGTACAGTTGTCCATTTCCAAACGTCCGTAGCAAGAATAGGTACCGACGCATGATCCCAATCACACGGCTTGCCACGATCTTCGGCGCGCTGATACTGACCGGTGGTCTATTGCCCCCCCCAAGTGCCGACGCAGTGAGGATCAAGGATATCGGCGTAATTGAAGGGGTGCGCGAAAACCAGCTGATTGGGTATGGATTGGTGGTCGGTCTGGATAGTACCGGAGACCGAGTGATCGGCGGACAGTTCACGATTCAGGCGATGACGTCCATGTTGAACAAAATGGGCGTGAATTTGCTGGTCAATCCCATCCAGTTACTGACCAGGAATATCGCTTCGGTGATGGTGACCGCCAAGCTTCCTCCATTCTCGAAACCGGGAATGACGCTGGATGCAGTGGTGTCGTCGATGGCGAACGCCAAAAGCCTGCAAGGCGGTACGCTCTTGTTTACACCGCTGAAGGCAGCGAATCAGCAAGTGTTTGCAGTCGCACAGGGACCGGTTTCAATCGGCGGTTTTCTTGGCGGGACTGGCGGTCCGGGAGGGGCCACGGTGGTCAAGAATCATCAAGCGGCCGGTCTGGTTCCCGGTGGAGCCATCATCGAGAAAGAGGTGTCGGTCGACATCGATTCGTGGGAAACAGTTTCTGTACTCCTACGACAACCCGATTTCACTACCGCCATCAGGACGGCCGAAGCCATTGACAGCGCCTTTGGGAAAGGCAGTGCGTCGGCTGTGAATGCCGGATCCGTCAAAGCCACGATTCCTCCCGCTTTCCAGGGCCGCATCGTCGAATATATCGCCTCGATCGAGGGGCTCGATGTGACCGTCGATTCTATAGCCAAAGTCGTCGTCAATGAACGAACCGGGACAGTGGTGTTGGGAGAACATGTACGGATTTCAACCTGTGCGATCTCTCACGGTAATCTCACGATCTCGGTAAAAAACACGTTGAACGTGTCGCAGCCGCCGGCCCCGCTCATCGGCTCTTCCGCGGGACAGACCACCGTCACACCGGATGTACAGACGGAAATAAAGGAGCAGGAATCCCGGCTCATGGTGGTGGACGAAACAGTGACGTTGGGGGAGGTCGTACGGGCTCTCAATGCAGTGGGGGTGACGCCGCGTGACCTTGTCGCAATACTCTCAGCCCTCAAGTCCGCAGGAGCACTTCAGGCCAATTTTGAAGTAATTTAAATATACTATTGATTTACATGACAAATATAGAACAAGGAAAGAGCCAATCTGTATTATCTATCCCATTATATGGGGATCCTGGGTTGGTCACACGCTCTGGTGATCCTGTCCTCCACGTGAATCTCTCAAAATCACAGAATGCTGCCGAGGCGCGTCTGCAAATGGTCCAGGCTGGGCAGCAGTTTGAGGCCTATTTTATCTCGTATCTCCTGAAGGTGATGAGGGAAACGGTTCCTGAAGGCGCTCTCGCCAATAAGCAAGGGGCGTATTTTTACTCATTTTATGATGAAGAGATCGGAAAGCGGGCGGCCGAATCCGGAGGAATAGGCATTGCGAAGATGGTCCAGGAGTATGCGCAACAATATTTTGTGTCATCTCCCGTGGACACTCAAGTTCTTCGGAGTAGAAACCGATAAGAACCTCGACTGGGGTAAAATCCATACTTCTCTCAGAATAGTCGCTGGGGGGAAAAAGCCGGAGAAGGAGCGGCAATATGCAGATTTCAGGTCATGGAAAGGTGGATCATCTTGCAAAGTTGTTGCTTGGAGTTCAGGAAACCGAGAGTTCAGGGGGGCGACAAGCTGCTGCCCGCCCTGAGGTCGGTAAGGATGAGGTCAAGATTTCCGCCCAAGCGAAGGAGCTTCAACGGATTCGGGAGCTGGCCAATCAGCCCGATTCCGAGCGGACTGAACATGTGGAGCGTATAAAACGCGCTCTTGACAGCGGGACATACGATGTCAGTGGTCGTGCGGTCGGAGATGCCCTCATTAAGCAGGTTCTGACCGACGCCATCCTGTAGCGTCCGCCTTTCCACGCTCCTGAATTCTCACTCGCCGTAGTCCCTTCCATTACTCCGAGGGAAAAGGGGAGAGGCGATGGATGGCAGCGCACGCCGATGATCACAAGGAGTCTGTATGTCAACGTCAACATCCTGGTCAACATCCTTTCCGACGATCACCCAGCTCTGTTGCTTGCTGCACCAAGAAGAAGCCATCTGCCATCAGCTGCTTGAGACGGTCCACACTGAACGAGCCGCCATCCGGGCGCTCGCTATCACTGAGTTCCATTCCATCAACTGCCGCCGGCTGTCGATCCTGGAATCGTTGCAGTCTCTTGCCAATGAACGACAGCAACTCGTTCAGGAACTGGCGGTGCACTATGGCCTGCAACAGGTAACGACATCGATCCAGGAATTTATTGACAATGTCCAAGACTCGGTGTCAGAGGACTTACGAACCACCTACCGAAACTATATGACGGTGGCCAAGACCGTCCGCGACGAGATCAAGCAGAACGTGGTGCTCATCGAAGGTATTCGCGGCGTGGTCGATCAAGCGCTGTCGATCGGCGCACCTGCCGTTCCAGGCGGAGATCTTTATACAGCAGATGGACAATCGTTTGTCGCGGGCCCGGTCAACATGCTCATTCATCAGCAGGGATAATGATGATCGGCCTCACATCTCTCTTTGACATTGCGAGAAGTGCGCTCACGACCTCGCAACAAGCTCTCGCCGTCACCGGACATAACGTTGCCAACGTCAATACTCCGGGATATTCCAGGCAGGAAGCCGTACTTACAGAACGTCCGCCGCTGAACGGACAGCCCGGCATGGTAGGGACCGGTGTGCAGGCCACGTCTATCAGGCGGTATACGGACCAATTCGTCGACCGGCAGCTTACGACTGTGCAGCAGAATCTCGGACGACTGTCGGTGTCGCAGGAAGAGTTGTCCCGCCTGCAAAATCTATTCGGAGACAGCAACGATCAAGGCATCGCCGCACGCATGAACGATTTTTTCAGCGCTCTACAAGATGTGTCCGCCAATCCGGGCGAGCCGGCGGCCCGTTCTGTTCTGTTGGCAAACGCCGGACAGTTGGCGTCGACTATGAACCAGGCTTCCTCGGATCTCACGACGGAGCGACAATCGCTGAACTTTCAGGTGCAGCAGACAGTAACGGAAATCAACAGCCTGTCGAAACAAATCGCAGAACTGAATAGCCAGATTGTTTCGGCCGAGGCGACGGGCCAGAACGCCAATGATCTGCGGGATCAGCGTGATCTTGCACTGAATGACTTGGCGACGCGCATCGACATCACAACCGTGGAGTCGGGCACCGGTGCTTTGACGGTCTTTGCGGCACGTGGACAGGTTTTGGTGGACGGATCCACTGTCCGGGAGTTGAGCGCCATTGAGAATCCGGACAACGACGGGCTTTTTTCGATCGGCTATTCTACGGGGGGCACGCGTCCCTTAAGCATCGACGCACTGATCTCGGATGGCCGCTTACGTAGCCTCTTGGATGTTCGTGACACCACAGTCCCAGATTTGGAAGCCTCATTCGACCGACTGTCAGTGACACTGGCTAACGCTGTGAATGGTATTCATCGACAAGGGTATGGACTCGACGGTTCCACCGGGCTCGATTTTTTTGGTCCTCCGGTGGTATCCACGCGCGCCATGACAGCCAATCAAGGAGCCGCTGCGATCAATAGCAGTACGATTACTGCGAATAGTCTACTCACATTTCACGACTATGAGATCCGCTTTTCCTCCGGGTCCGCCTATTCCATCGTGGATACGACGACTGGCTCCACGATTAAAGGCAACTATACAGGCACGGCGATCACGTCACCGTCATCGGACAATCCCCTGTCTATTGTGACGGGTACGAATGATACACTCATGGTCACCGTCGATGGCGTGGCGTCCGGCACGATCACTCTGGGAGGCGCTGCAAGCCCGGGTTTGTCATACGCCTCCGGTACGGCCCTCGCGCAAGAAGTGCAGGACAAGATCAATGCAGACGCCACGCTACAGGCGGCCGGGAAAACCGTGACGGTGGCCTATGACAATACGGCCAACCGGATGGTCATCTCGTCGAATGATACGACAACCTCGTCGGCCGTCAATGTGACAGGCGGCACGGCCCGAACGTCGCTCGGATTGATTGCCGGCACCAGTACCCCGGCGACCGGTACATATACAAGTCCGGCGACTCTGACCTTCGACGGCCTCAGTGTGACATTGACCGGCACAGCGGCTGCCGGAGATGTATTCAAGGTCGATTCATACAGTCACGCTGCTCGTGATCTGAAGGTTACACTCACGAATCCGGCATCCGTTGCCGCCTCTTCCTCACGAGCCGGTATTCCCGGGAACAATACCAATCTCCTCTCGATGGTCGCACTTCAGCAGCAACAATTCGCAAGCCTGGATAACGGCACCTTGAACGATGCTTATCGGGCCGTCGCGGGGAAGCTTGGCATTGCCGCACAGACGGCCAACCGCGAAAATGACGCGAAGGAGACGTTGAAGGACCAGATCGAGACGTTGCGCGCTCAGGTGTCCGGCGTGTCTATGGACGAGGAGCTGGTGAACCTCATGAAGTTCCAACGGGGGTTCGAAGCCGCGTCTCGTCTGGTACAGCTCACCGACGAAATGTTCCAAACGCTGTTGTCGATCAAACCTTAACGTCGAGGCTTCTATGCGAGTGACAGAGCTACAAACCTTCGGCGTGCTCGCAAATGATCTTGCTCGGGCGCGCGCCCGGGCCCTGGAACTCCAGGAGCAAGTGTCGACGGGTAAATTGGTGCGCCAGCCGTCCGACGACCCTACTGCGTTCAATCACATTGCGTTGGACAAGGCCTCGCTCGCTGCGATCGATCAGTGGCAACGTAATATTGGCTTTGGGCAGACCAGGCTTAATCTCTCCGACAGCATGCTGAGTCAGGCTTCGGAAACCTTGTCCCGCGTGCAAGAGCTTGCCGTGCAATTTCGTAATGATACGAACAGCGCGGCAGATCGGACGGCCGGTGCTAAAGAAGTGCGGCAATTGTTTGCACAACTCCAACAGTCTGCGAATACAGAACTGAATGGTCAGCCGATTTTTACCGGCACGAGCACACACGGACGGGCCACAGGACTTTCAATCACGACGCCCATGACTCTGACGAACGGCAGCAATGATACCCTCATCGTGACTGTCGATGGGACCACATCAGGTACGATCGATCTGACATCCGGGACAGAATCTTTGACCGGCGTCCAACTGGCGGCCCGTGTGCAAAGCCGCATCAACGCCGATACGGCGCTGGTCAATGCCGGCAAGAGTGTGACCGTCACATTTGAAGGAGATCGCTTACTCATCGCATCTGACTCGAACGGCACGCAGTCCTCAGTGCGTGTAACGGGAGGTCTGGCCCGCACGACGCTCGGATTTGCGGGGGGCAGTGAGACGACCGGCAGTGCGCCGTTTGCGCTTACCGCAACAGTGGCTCCCGCTGTGGGTAATACCGGAGGAGCTGTGGCCGGACAGGGCCGGGTCGTCGACGACAATGCCGCCACCTTGGACGACTATGTCATCCGTTTTACTTCGTCCACTACTTACGATGTGCTGAACGTGACGGCTCCCGTGGCGACGTCGCGTGGGACGTCCAATGCCGGTGGCGCTGCCATACTCGACGCCGGAGTGGTAAACGCGGCACAGCTCACGCTGCATAACTATCAAATCCAGTTCACGTCCCCGACACAATACTCGGTGGTGGACCAGACAACCAGCACGACTCTGTCGTCCGGCAACACCTACGTGTCGGGCGAAGCGATTTCATTCGCCGGATTGCGTGTTGTGTTGGCAAACGGCCAGCAAGGAGGGCCTCAAACCGGAGATGCCTTTTCCATCAGTCTGTCGCCTCGGAGCGTCCTTTCCAACCAGCCATATGCATCCGGCAGCGCGATCAGTTTCGACGGCATCCGGGTAACGCTGAGCAACGGGACAGGGGCACCGGCGAACGGCGATCTGTTCTCCATCGTCTCAGGCTTACAGTACCAGGGGGACGCGGGGAGGCAGGCCATAGAAATCGGAACCGGTCAGACTGTGCCGACCAACGTCGCCGGAGATGGGGCCTTTACTGCGGGTGGAGTGGATATATTCGCAAGCGTCAAGCAGTTGATCGGCGCGTTGCGAGGCAATGACGGACAGGGCATCAGCGACGCCCTAGGCAACCTGAACCCAGCGATATCGCAGGTTGCAGCAATTCAGGCGGAAGTAGGTGCGACATCGAATCGCCTGAACACGAGCGCGGCGCAGCTTAATGAAACCAAAGGCTTTTTTGAACAAACACTCTCAGAAAACGAGGACGTCGATCTGGCGAAAGCCATCTCAGACCTGACTCTCCAACAATATGCGATCGAAGCGGCAAGTAGGACCTTGACCAAGGTATTTGATAACTCGCTGTTGAATTATTTATGAGAAAGAGGGCATCGGGTTGCGTGTAATGCTCTTCGGATTGTTTCGACCGATGGTGCCCGCCCCTGTGTTGAGTAAAGTTTCCGTTCAGTAGACCGAAAAAGGGTTAAGACTCATACCTCGTGCCATGGAAGGCTGGTATGCTGGTACTCACACGACGGTGCGGAGAAGGTCTCACGATCGGTCCCGACATCCGCGTGGTTGTGCTTGGTTTGAAAAGCGGGCAAGTCCGTCTCGGAATCGAAGCCCCGCGCGCGGTTGCGGTTCATCGGGAAGAAGTCTATGCAAGGATTCAAGACGAAAATCGATTGGCGGCGAAGACTCGAGCCGTGCCTCTAGACGCTTTTCGTCGATTGATTCCTGCAAAACGCCGAATGGCCTTGTGAGGATGTACCTGTGAAGTGCGCATCGACCCGCTTCGGATCGTTTGAAGTTCCCAACGAAAGCATCTTGACGTTTCCTTCAGGGCTCCTTGGCTTCCCCGAGCAACAAAGGTACGTGATTTTGGATCATGATACTGAGGCCCCCTTCAAGTGGCTTCAATCGGTTGAAGAACCGGCACTGGCCTTTGTCATCCTCGATCCCACAACGTTTCACTCCGACTATCACGTTGATGTTCCCACCGATGCCTTGGTTGAAATTGGAGCTAAGGAGAGAGAAGATCTGGCGCTGGTTGTGATCTTGACCATTCCATCGGATGATCCTGGTCGGATTACCGCCAATTTGCGCGGACCGCTGATCCTCAGCCACAAGACCAAACTCGGGAAGCAGGTCGTGCTCTCGGAAGATTTTCCCACCCGACATCCGCTGTTTCCCGTCTCCGGACCTCCATCGTCCGAGATCGCGCAGATCTCCCAACCCGTAGAATGTCGGGTCTAGCCAGCATCTGCCCTGACTGTTCTGATACTTCCTTTCTGATACCGAAAGTCTTACCTGGTTCGGTATGGAGAACCGGCCGAAGCTGGAGTCGGGGATTCTGCTGTGGGACCTGAAGAAGTCTTACTACGCTCCGCACCGTCCTGGGTCGTGCAGCAATGAAGGGAGGAGGCGTGTTATGAATCGCGAACACCTGTTGTCGGTATTGCGTGCGCATCTCCATGTGGCATTCGAGGTCGCACCCACTTCGACAACTATATGGATCTGAGAGCCTATTTGGAGCGTCTGCTAGGAACAGGCGTCGATCTTGTCACCGAAGCAGGTCTCAAGTTGCGCATGCGCCAGATTATTGAAAAGAACCCCGTGCATGTCGCGTGACTGGGTCTGCTACTTCAATGACATTCTCGAACTTGAGATCATAAGAGAGGCAGCAAAGCATCTCCCGCCTGAAGGGCTAGCCATGATGCCCGGTGTGGATTGGTCCAAAGCGGCGGGCTTCCGTGACGTGATCGTCATGGATATTTCGGCCTGGACGCTCATGTGATCTGGGACGTGGTGCAGTCGAAGGTTCCGGCTCTTATTCCAGCAGTAGAAATGACAATCCAACAAGTGAAAGACCAGCGATCATGATGGTACTATGCGGCTGCCTGCGTGATGGGTTGATATCCATTCCGGTAGGGCTCTAGTACACGGACGAGTCGGGCAACTTCGAGTTCGAGCTGCGCGTAGACGGGAGGAGCGTCGCAGAGCGCATTGAGGCGGCCGACCGCTTCGAGTCGACCAGCGGTAAGTGCGACGTCGTTGGCGCAAAGATTTCCGGCGGTACCTTTAAATGTATGTGCCATTCGCTCGACGGCGATCGAGTCGGCATCGGCGAGCGCCCTTCTGATGTCAGCGAGCATAGTCTGATGCCGATCGAGAAACAGGCGGACGAGTTGGGTGAATAACTCATTGTCGCCGCCGATGTTCCGGTACATTTTTGCAGAGTCAAAGATCCCTCGGGCCGGGTCAGCCGTTGTGGGAATGTGGTCCTGCTTCCCGGGGGTCATCACATCGGGCGGTGTAGATATCCAACGTGCCAGGGCGCTCCGTAGTTCGTCCAGTTTAATCGGTTTGGCGAGATAATCATCCATCCCGGTTGCTAAGCAACGCTCGCGATCGCCCTGCATCGCATTGGCAGTGACCGCAATAATCGGTATGTGTGGAGTCGATTGTGGAACTGTGTCTGAACGATTTGTGTTTCCATCAGGCGAGTCACGCGAGGCCACCGACGCTTCACGTTCTCGAATGCACCGAGTGGTCTCAAATCCATCCATGACGGGCATCTGGCAATCCATCAGGATGGCGGCATAGTCGCCCTTTGTAAGTGCAGTCAGCGCCTCTTGACCGTTTTCGACGACGTCCGGTTTGTAGCCCAGTTTTTCGACCATCCGCACGACGAGCTTTTGGTTCACGATGTTGTCTTCCACGACCAAAATGCGTCGATGTTGCACATGCTCCGCCACCATATGCCTGGTGACAAGTTGAGGCACGACGGAGTGCGTCTGGGGGTCCTTCGGTCCTTGATTTTCGGGCAAGCCGAGCACAGTTCGTAGGCAATCGCGTAATTCATCGTGGCGAACCGGTTTTGGCAGGTAACCCATTGCGCCGGCTTGGCGCGCTTGTTCTGCATGGCCCCGTTGCAGCATCGATGTCATTACGATGAGGCGAATCCCGGATCCTGCCGGGTGGCTTTGCAGCTCTCGTGCAAGCTGCAACCCGTCCTTTCCCGGCATGATGACATCCAAAATCGCCAGATCGTACGGTCTTCCCCCTCGCTTTGCCTTTGTGATGCGATGTAACGCCGATTCGGCATTCTCTGCGAGATCGTCAACCATCCCCCAACCTGATACCAAATGATGAAGAATCAAACGGTTCGATTCGTTATCATCGACGATCAAGATACGTTTTCCGGTGAGATCTCCGGTCGGAAGAATCGCGCGGAGAGAATCCGCCTGTTTCTGGAAGCGAGCGGTGCACCAGAAGGTACTGCCCTGTCCCTCGGTGCTGTGCACGCCGATCCGTCCGCCCATCAATTCCACGAGTTGCTTGGAAATTGAAAGGCCGAGGCCGGTCCCGCCGTATTTTCTCGTCGTGGAACTGTCGGCCTGTACAAATGGACGGAACAGTCTGGCTTGGGTGTTCGGATTGATTCCGATGCCGCTGTCGGTGACTTCAAATCGGATGACGGCGGTTTCGGGTTGGTCTTCTTCGAGATAGGCCTGCAGGGTTACTTCCCCTTTGCCGGTAAACTTCACCGCGTTGCCGACCAGATTGGTGAGGATCTGACGCAGGCGGCCTGGGTCGCCTTTGAGTCCCGTCGGAACCGACGCATGGACAAGTCCGGTCAGTTCCAGCCCTTTCGCCTCAGCCCGCTCAGCGAACTGTGCCAACACCTGCTCTACTGTGGTTCTGAGATTGAAGTCCAGGCACTCCAGTTCCAGCTTACCTGCCTCGATCTTGCTGGATTCGAGCACGTCATTGATCAGCTGTAGCAGCGCCTCGCCGCATTGCCGAATAGTTTCGGCGTAGGACTGTTGTTCAGCTGTCAAGGAGGTCTCCATCAACAGGCTCGTCATGCCGATCACCCCGTTCATGGGGGTACGTAGTTCATGACTGACGGTCGCGAGAAATGCTGCCTTGGCGCGTGCGGATTCCTTGGCTTCGTCCAGAGCTTGGTCCAAGCAACGGTTGCTCAAGCGAAGTTGATCTGCGGAGAGTTGGAGCGCCTGTTGCGTCTTATGGACGCTCGTCATGTCGGTGGCATAGCCTCGCACGATGCCATGAGTGAGAACCGGACAGAAGGTCCATGAAAAGCTGGCTTCCGGGAGTATGACTGTCTCATCATGAAGCACATGACCCGTGGCGAGACAGCGCCGTACGATATCAGGAAGGCTGCGTGGGGCGACATTGGGAAATCCCTCGGGGCTGTATCCGAATCGAGTGAGCAGAGAGATCATCGTAGGATTGGCATACAACAGGCCCATCTGCCGGTCCAGTTCGATCATCGGTAAAGGACTTTCCTCCGCGATCGCGGTCAATCGATCGCGATCATGCTTTAATTCCAGTTCATGAGACAAGTCTCGAATACCGATAATCAGTACGGTCTTCCCATTGAACGTGCCGGGCGCGCAAGTCCATTCCATTGGAACGGGGTGGGTGGCCTTCCGCAAGAGAAGATGTTGCGTCACGGAAGTCGGACGTCGGTTTTTCAGCACTCCGTTCAGCTGCGCGGTGATGGTGGTTGTGTCGGACTGAGTGAGCATCGACCACAGGGATGGAAAAGATCGACGAGTGGAGGAGGAGAACCGTGGTCCAAGCAGCCGTCGGCCCTCTCTGTTCACGGCCAATACGGCGAAATCAGAGTCGAGGACGACGGCGGCCAGCGGAAATCCTTCGAGAAGATCGAGGGCCGCGGAAGCTGTAGGAAGCAGGTCCGCAAGTCGACGTCGGCGGCGGTTACGTTTCCGTTCAGACGGCTTCATCAGGCGGCTCGTGAAAGGGATTGGTCCAGGTGTATGCCGATGTTGACACGTTCTTGAGCCGGGTCAAGGACATGCAGTACGGTTCGGACTGTGTGATCGGAAGATGGTACAGCCAGATCCACTTCGATCGGCGTCGCGTAAGAGCCTCCCTGTGAATCGGTCATGATTTTGACAAGAGGTTTGAGTCGTTGCTGAGGATTGACCCCGACGACGACGGCTTGTTCGCCGGTATTGAGCTTGACGAGGCTTCCGACTGGATACACTCCGATGCTGCGAATCATGAGCTCCACGAGAGATTTTTCGAATTGGCCTCGTTCTCCGGCCAAGAAAAGTTGGCGAACGGCATCGTGGGGAATCATAGCCGGACGTGCGCCGCGCCGACTGACCATGCCGTCATAAAAATCGACGATGCCGACGATCTGCGCGAGACGTGAAATGTGATCGTCGCCTAGACCGGCTGGAAATCCGCTCCTGTCGGCGCGCTCATGATGTTCCCTGACAATGCGTAGAACAGCCTCAGACATGCCGGGATGCTCCGAGAGGAGTGCGACGCCAAGCGTGCAATGCTGTTGGAGAAGAATCTTATCTTGTCCGCCGCACTCCTCACGCTTGCGAACGAGATTGCGTGGAAGGCGGACATATCCCGCGTCATGGAGCAACGCGCCCATGCCGACCTGTTCTTGCGTCGGTTGATCCAACTCACTCTCAATCGCCACCACGAGCGACAAGATGCAGGTGTCCAGCGCATGAGCCGTCAGAGAACGGTCGAACTGCCTAATTTTTTGAATGGCGACCTGCATGGCCATCGCGGCGCGATCGCTGAGAATTTTCCCCAATACGTTCGACACGATGGCTTTGGTCGCTTCAGGAGACGGAGGAATTCCCTGTTCAAGATCGTCGAAGACGCGCTCAACCGCTTCACGAGCCTGCGCATAGATCACGGTAGCGGAATGACCATCGGATTTCGACTCCGCCGCTCGTTTAGCCTCTTGCTCAAGAAGAGGAGGGACGTCCGGATTGGTAGAGTGTCGACTTGCAGGGCGCTGCGTATTCGTTGAAGGTGCCGACGGGAGGTCGAACCCTTTGCTGGTATCGATGGTCACCATCCTGATCCCATGCTGCTTCATGAGTTGGATGGTCTCCAAGTCCTTGATCAGCCGTTTATGAGAGAGGAACGGGGTTCGGTACCATGGGACATCCATTTCTATGATGAACATGCCGGGAATAAGGTGTTCGATCGCAATACGTCTTGTCGCCATGCGTCTTTGGACTCCGGGTCAGAAGGGCTCCGATCAGGTTTGCCGACAGAAGAAAGATGCACGGTGTTATCGGCGAAGCATGCGCCGAACTTGATCATTGTCAGTAATCGAAATGCGTTGGAATCAGTTCTGAGCCGATGCTCTCCGTCGTGTCTGGTTCCCTCAAGATCTATCCGTGACATTCCGATAGAGTTCATCAGAGTCGGTTCATGCCGACTCTATCCTGGAGCGAGAGTATGAATGAGATCGTCGTGTCTGTTCCGCTCGAGGCATCATTTCTGTCAGTCGGGCTCTCTCTCAAAATATCACTTGCTCTTGGTCAGCAGAAGGCTATGTACGGCACGACGCTTCTCGGCTGGAAGGATCACGCATGGCTTGTCTGTGAATGGCCGATTCAGCTCGGCCATGATCAGAAGATTGCCGAAGGTACTTCTTGCACCGTGAGTTATCTTCGTGACGGCAAGCTGGTCGGCTATCGCAGTGAAATATGCGACTTGATTACTTCGCCGGTGCCGTTACTGTTCATCGCCTATCCGAAGACCGTGGAGGCGATGCATCTGCGTAAACATCTTCGTGTACCGACCAATGAACCGATCGTACTGATGAGAGCTGACCATGAGAGCGTTTCCGAGTGCGTGCTTCCTACCAACGACTATTTCGGTGGTCTGTTGAAGGACATTAGCGAAGGAGGATGCAGCGTGGCCTTAGTCCGGAGGCCTGCCTGGTTGCGATCGAGAGCAACGGTCCGTCTGGAGTTCGAGCTTCCTGGACTGGGGCATATCACGAACCTGACGGGGATCGTAAAGAATATAGACATACGGGATGGTAACGAGATGATCGGCATCGAGTTTCGGTTCAACAAACTTGAGTACATCGAATATCGAGGATGGGGCGGATCCGTCCGCCAGGCAATTGAACAATGTATTAACCAGCGATATCAGGGGAGCGATCTCATCAAAGATAGGTAGCATGACAGCACACTCACCCTCAGGCAGCTGGTCAAGGATTTCCTCGTAGCTAGCCGATCTTGATCGGTAGAATTTGCCCGGTCAGCACCCACCCCGCGTAGTCGGCAATCATTCTCTCGTAAATGTACTCGTCGAATGGACCACCATGATGGCACAGATTTTGATGAGTCCATCCCATCAACAGTTGAATGAAACATGTTGGCAGCGTCCTAAAGATCATTGTTCAAAAAGTGCTGAAGCGACACCATGTGACATTCATTCGATGACACGAGGTACACGATGAAGGTGTTGTTGATACCGCCGACATACCGCTACACGACCCAGTATCCCTCTTTCTTGGCGCCATCTGACTTCTCATGCGGATTCGCCTATGTGGCTGCCACATTGAAAGCCACCGGTCATCAGGTTTTTGGATGCAATCCTAACAATGCTCCCGGATATGCGTCGGCCTTTGACATGATGCATGACAAGGTCGCGCGAGCCATTGCGGCCATGAAGCCGGATCTCATCGGCATCGGGGGGATTTGCACGGACTTCGCCTTTCTCCAGGATGCCTTGCACGTGATCAGACACTATGCCCCATCCGTGCCGGTGCTGATGGGCGGGTCGATCGTCACGTATGACCAAGAGTTTATCCATTCAACGCTCAAGCCGGACTATTCACTGGCCGGGGAGGCTGATGACACGATTGTGATGCTGGCGGATGCGTTGGAACGGCAGGGGGATCTCGATGCCATTCCCAACCTGGCCTACTGGAAACAGGGACGACTGGTCTTCACCGAGAAGAATCTGAAATTCGGCCGAGATTTGAATACCTATCCGTTTCCCGATTATTCGATGTTCGACATCGAGGGCATGCTGGAGGCGTCGTGGGCGGCGCGTCCGATCTATCGGTTCTACCGAGCGGATCCCCGAATCATGCCTATCGTATCCGCGCGTGAATGCCCGTTCGCCTGTACCTTTTGTCTCCACGGACACGTGGGCCGGGCGAAATATCGGGCCCGCACGACGGAGAACGTCATGGAGGAAATCCAGTACCTCTACGAGCGCTATCCCTTCAACATCCTGATCGTGTTGGACGAATTATTCGCCGTCAATAAACAAAAATTAGAAGAGTTCTGTCGGATCCTGATCAACTATCGGGAGCGGCACGGGTGGGACTTTGATTGGCTGTTCCAAACACACGCGAATGCCCGACTGACTCTGGAGTCGCTTCAATTGGCAAAGCGTGCCGGGTGCACCTATTTCAGCTATGGACTGGAAAGCGCGAGCCCTCGTGTGCTCAAGAGCATGAAGAAAGGAACGCATCCGGATCAGTATGCGGAGGCCATTACGTTGGCGGACCAAGCCGAAATCGGATTCGGGGGAAATTTCATCTTCGGCGACCCATCCGAAACGCCGGAAACGATTGCCGAGACGTTGGGCTTTTACCGAAAATATTGCGCGGATATCCATTGTTTCATGAGCAGTATTCAGCCCTATCCCGGCAGTGCGTTGTATGCCCCCTGTCAGGATATGGGTTTGATTCCGGACAAATTGGTTTTTTACAAAACGATCGACCAAGTTCCGTTCAATATGACCAAGATACCGGACGCCCAATGGATCGGATATCTACGGGCCATCTATGCGTTCGACAGCCTGCCATTCTGTAAAACGGTGGATGTCACCCGTATCGTCCACCGTGCTGTCCGCAATCGTATGACGGCGGGAGGAACCAGACAATTTTGGGAGTTGTTCACCGAGTGCCCTCATTGCACAAGAGCCTTCTCCTTCGTGGAATTGACCGATCCGGCAAGCGTTCCGAAGAACGGCCTGCAAGTGATTACCGGGTGTCCACGATGCTTCAAACGTGTGCGCCTCAACGTGCCGGTGGCCAAAGATCAAGGGCTCTTATTGCCCGTCGAACCGGAGGCGTTGAGCGAAGAGATCCAACTGATCGCTGAGAATAATGGAGAGGAAAGCGGCATCAG
Source organism: Nitrospira sp. (assembly GCA_030123625.1). Lineage (NCBI taxonomy): Bacteria > Pseudomonadati > Nitrospirota > Nitrospiria > Nitrospirales > Nitrospiraceae > Nitrospira > Nitrospira sp. The sequence continues at coordinate 29,191 of CP126121.1, read as the reverse complement.
AGAGATGCGTGGTCCGGGCAAGCGATCACCGATATCGCTTCAAGAATTTTTGGACCGAATGGTTTTGATGTGTGAACAGGGAGCGCATCGTGAAGCGTTACAGTACTACGAACGCAATCGCATCGATTTCATGCCGGATCCTGCATTAGTTGAGTTCGACCGGTTGGTGGAAAAACTTCGTCAGAAGCTGGCGGCGTAGTCGCGGCACGAGGCCTTCATGGAGAAGCCGAGCATCCTTTTGGTGCAACTGGAATTCGGGACGTGGGATCGGGCAAGAGCGTGGTCCTACTTGGGAAACTTCGCGGTTGAGGATGGACTCCGTGCAAATGGGTGTGAGTGCGTGACGATTCCGGCGCTCTGCGACATTCCGGACACCTCGCCGTTGTCCTGGCTGCACCATGCGAAAGACCTGTCGGCGGGCCGACGCTTCGATCAGGTCTGGGTCTGGCTGGTGCACAATCGCTATTCGGATGCATTTCTTGAATGGCTTGCCGAACTGGCCCCGGTGCGGGTCGGACTCATCATGGAGTCGTTGCGGTATAGCGAAGAGGATTGCCGACGTTGGCCGCACTTGCTCGAGCGGGCTGGGTTTGTCGAACGGCAAGTGAAGTACATGACACATGTGCTGACCGCGGACGAGCATGATGCCGACGTGCTCAATCAAGCCGGTTCAGTTCAAGCCGTATTTTGGCCATCAGCGGTGCCGTCCCGTTTCATTACCGCAACGATCGAGCGACCATCACGCCGGGAATCGGCGTTTTATGGGGAACTGTATGGGGAGCGGAAGGGATGGTTAGCCATGCCCGGTTTGAAGAATGTGTTGATCCATCCGCCATCCGCAGAAGCGGCGACAGAGTTTCCCCGGCTCTTCAATGCCTTGCATCGGCAGATGTCTGAGCGGCTCCTGTCGGGGTGGCGGCCTAATCCGACCGCACTCACGGAATATGTGGGCCTATGGCGCCGGTTGCGCGAAGCCATTTTTGCCAATTGGCTGGCGAGCCTCAAGCCTTGGAGCGGGATCGTCAATCTCCCCAGCCTATTTCAATCCTATGCAGGACGTGTCGTGGAAGCCATGGCGGCGGGTCGTCCTGTCATCTCATGGAAAATTCCTGATCGGCCCCTTACTCATGACCTGTTCAAGGATGGGCAAGAAATTCTCTTATATCCCAAGGATCGTCCCTCAGTCTTGAAGGAATATGTGGAGCGGATAGGACGCGACGCCGACTACGCTAGAAACATCGCTGCGGCTGCCCGTGCGGAATTGCTGCGATCGCATACGGCAGAAGCTCGTGCACGGCAGTGGTTGGACTGGATTGTGACCGGGCAGTCTCTCATGGCCCACAATGATACGCGAAAGACAGCCGTCCTGGATGCGCGCCCCTCTCAATCGTTCGCCCGGCTTACTGCCGACCAATCCGGCGAAGAGATACACTCCGAAACTACGGTCTTCGTGCTCACGGTAGATGATCCGGCCTTTGCCCCTTGTCTGGAAGCTCTGCATAGACAAGACGGACCGCCGTTCAAGCTGGATATTATCCGCAATGTGTGTCCATTCAGCGCTGCCGCACAAGCGATGATCGATCGGTGTGACACACCCTACTTCATCCAAGTCGATGAAGACATGGTCTTGGCGCCGGACGCCGTGGCCTCCATGGAGGCGGTGATGGTGGCCGCGCCGGACGACGTCGGGATGATCTGTTTTCATTTGTTCGACGAAGATCGAGGTTTGCCGATCCAGGGAGTCAAGATCTATCGAACGGCACTCATGAAGTCGTTGCTATTCCAAGACGTCAAGGCCAGCGAGATGGATCTCTTGGCGCAGATGGGACGCCACGGCATCCAATGGATTCTCCATCCGGATGTCAAAGGGCAGCATGGGACTGTTTACACACCCGACACAATCTACCGCCGCTACAAGACTATGTATGAAAAGGACATCCGGCAATGGAACGTCTTGACGTCCGATATTCGCCGGAAGGCGGATGCGTTCCGGCAATCCGGTGATCCGCTGCAGCTCTTCGCATTGTTGGGCGCAGCGCACGGTATCATCAACGCACCGTTGGCGGCCGATCGCGAGAAGGACGCACGTGTCTATGATCTTCCCGAACTCGATGTGTTTAAGAGGCTCTTTCTGAGGGATCCGCCGCTGACGCAATCCTATGTCGCCGCACGGCAGGTGTCGCCAGTTCACGGGCCGATCCCCTTCGAGCAGGTGCAGTTGAAGGGCGAAAGCGATCGAAATTCGAAGCTCCCGGTTGCGGACTGTGCCACCAAACGGAAGAACGAATCACGAATCAAATCAGTGCTGATTGTGACGCCGCATTTTTGGCCATCGGTCGGGGGAGTGGAGTGTGTCGCGGAAGAGCTTGGAGTCGGACTGTTGGACCATGGGTACCGCGTTGAGATTGCCACCTATCCACATGCCGAGCGGCATCTCACGATGTACCGGGAGCTTACGATCATTACGTTGTCTCCCCATGATCGACAGGAAGGGACCGTCCATGTCTGTGCGCTGGAAGTGGAGCGGCTGATCAGCTCCGGTCGGTATGACGTTTGTGTGATGTTGGGCGCACCGGTCAATGGTCTGTTCTATGGAGCCATGACCGGTTTGTTGCCGGACAAGACCCGGCTGATCTTTCAGCCGACGTTGAACAAAGAAATCTGCGAACTGTTGTCGTCCGGCATGAGTCACGCCAAAGATCTGGTGGTTCGGCTCATGGCTCGTGCGCATCACGTGGTGGTGTTGTCGGAAGGAGGCTGCGATGCCTCCTTCTTGAGCCGACATGGTCTCAAGACGACCTATCTGCCCAACGGCGTCCAGGTCCGGCAGTCCAACGGAGAGTTTCGCAAGGAACACGGAATCCCGTCCGACGCATTCATCATTCTCCATGTCGCGAATCTCTACCCTGTTAAAAATCATGTGGGATTGCTTGAAGCGTTTGCTTCTGTACCGCAAGGCGCGAAGCTCGTCTTGGTCGGCCACCCGACAGACAACACCGGGTATATCGCACAAGTACGGCAAGCACTGTCAGACCGACCGGAGGTACTCTATATTCCCGGACTTCCGCCCGAGGGCGTGGCCGCGGCCATGCAGGCTTCGGATGTCCTGGTATTACCCTCGCATGCAGAAGCTTCTCCTTTGTGCATTCTTGAAGCGATGAGCCATCGATTGCCGTGGATAGCAACGCCGGAATGCGACGCCGCGCATGAGCAAGCCGGGGGCGTGGTGATTCCCGTAACCGACTTCCGACGGGCCGTAACCCTCCTGATGCAGGAACCGGCATTGCGCCGAGCACTCGGCGAAACGGGTTACGCGCACTGGGAAGCCTGTCGCCAATGGCCTTCTGTGCTGGAGGGATGGATCGAATTGATTGAAACGGGACGTCTGACCAGATCCTATGCGATGCCGGCCGACGTGGTTGAACGTACGACCGCGCAACGGCGAGCTTTCTCAAAACAGTTGGAGCAAGTCGAGCCGGAATTCGGCGGAGTGATAACCGCCGGAAGCGGGACGTCGGCCAGCGACGTGACGAAACAGACCAACGGAGGGGCCATGAACTCGGACGCGTTTTATGTAAACTTGTTCGTCAATGCTCCAACTTGGTCGACACCGCATCCGAACGCCGATGAGGCGGCACGGTGGAGCAAGATCGCGGCCTTTCTGGAATACATCCTTCGCGAAGTCCAACGGAAGGAGCCTGGCCGGCGGCTGCGTATCCTGGACGTCGGATGCGGGCGAGGCTGGTTGACCAATCTGGCGACCCTATATGGGACCTGCGAAGGGGTCGAGCCGGTCGCAGGCGTCGTCGAGCATGCGCGCAAGCTGTTCCCCCATCTTCAATTTGAAGTGGGAACGGCGGAGATCATATCTGGTCGCGACGATTTCGAACCCTACGATGTGATTCTGACATCGGAAGTCATTGAGCACGTGCCTCATGGCCAGAAAGAAAACTTCCTCACGCAACTGTTCAGCCTGTTGAAGCCGGACGGGTACGTTGTGCTCACAACCCCGCGCGGTGAAATGTGGGAACAGTGGAAGACCATCGCGCCTCCCAATCAACCGGTGGAAGACTGGGTGACCGAAGAGCAGCTGCGGGCTCTATTCATCTCGCAAGGCTTCATCGAAATGGGACTGGACCGTATTCATGTCGAGGTTCCGGGCTTGCGTTATGTGCCGGCGCCCACACCGGCCGACCTTCGCTCCATGAACCTGCTCCCCATCTATCAAGTGTGGTGCTGCCGCAGAGCCGTCGATCAACGTCCCATTTCCTTTACGCGTGCACCGAAAGTGTCCGTCATCGTTCCGACATACAACCGTCCCGATCGTCTCCGGACGGCGCTCGCGAGCCTGGCGGCGCAGACGTATCAAGACTTCGAGGTCATCGTCGTCAATGATGCTGGTTGTGATGTGGGGGCCGTCGTGGCTGCCTGTGCCGATCGGCACCGCATCACGGCCATTACACACGATCGGAACCGTGGGCTGGCTGCGGCCCGCAACAGCGGGCTTCGCGCCGCAAAGGGCACCTATATTGCTTATCTCGATGATGACGATCGCTATCTTCCGAATCATCTGGAAACCCTTGTCTCCTATCTGGATCGCCACGAATGCCGCGTCGCCTACACCGACGCCTGGCGAGTGCAGGAACGGCAGAGCGACGGCGGTTATGTCGAGACGGGGCGAGATGTGCCGTACTCCTATGAGTTCAAACCGGCGGATCTGCTGGTGTCCAACTACTTTCCGGTTCTTTGCGTGATGCACGACCGAGCCTGTCTCGATGAGGTGGGCCTATTCGACGAATCTCTCTTCGCCCATGAAGATTGGGATCTCTGGATCCGTATGGCGACTCGCTTTCCGTTCAAACACCTGCCGGTCAGGACGGCCGAGTTCACCTGGCGAAACGACGGCAGTTCCATGACCAGCGGGACGCGCGAAACCTATTGGCGTACGACCGAGATCATTTACCGGAAATACCGGCCCTATGCCGACCTCATCGGCGGTGTGCGCGAAGCGCAAGACAAACGCCTGACCGAGATGCGGGCGATCGGACGCGCCGAGGATTATGTCTGTTCCATCATCATGCCGGTTTGTAATCGAGTGGAGCTGACGAAGGATTGTTTGACGGCGTTGGCCGGATTGAAAGACCAGCCGGAGTACGAACTAATCATCGTGGACAATGGGTCCACCGACGGCACGGCGGATTTTCTCCGCCAATTGAGCGGTGATGTTCGGATCATCGTCAATGAGGAGAATCTCGGATTCGCCAAGGCTTGCAATCAGGGAGCCGCAGCCGCCCGAGGAAAATATCTTGTCTTCCTGAACAATGACACGATACCCCAGCCGGGATGGTTGGCGGCGTTGGTAGCGGAAGTCGACAGCCACGCGGAAGTGGGAATTGTCGGCAGCAAGCTCTTGTATCCTGATGGCACGGTTCAACATGCCGGCGTCGTTCGGGACTGTGCACGCCGCTTGCCCTACCATATCTACAAGAGCTTTGCCGCCAGCCATCCGGCCGTGAACCAGCGGCGAGAATTCCAAATCGTCACGGCCGCCTGCTTGTTGATCAGGCGAGCCTTGTTTGAGGAAGTGGAGGGATTTGACGAAGGCTACATGAACGGATTCGAAGATGCGGATTTGTGTCTGAAAGTGCGGGAGTGCGGCTACGTCGTTGTCTATCAACCCAGAAGCGTCGTCGTTCATCTTGAAAGCCAAACTCCCGGACGGAAGACCCACGACGATGCGAACGCGACTCGTTTCTTGGACCGGTGGAAAGCGCAATGGTGGGCGGCCGACGAAGACCGGCATTTTCATATGGACGGTTTCAAATTTAAACGAGTGTTTCGCAACGGCCGTGCGGGTGGCGACATCCTGATGTTCAGCGACATCAAGGATCAGGCAGTCTGGGCTCACGTCGCCGCCGCTCAGGCCGCCGCCTTGAAGCAAGACTGGCACACGGTGAGGCGTGAACTGAGCCTGGCTTCGGAGTGGCCGAACGATCCTGCGATATTGGCCTGGGCGTCATTTGTCTGCGAACATCTGCAGGAACCGAAATTGGGACAAACCTTTCTCTCCCGGTATCTTGCCCTACAAGAAGCTCCGAAGGAACGATTGTCGCTCATCCGCTCCTTACTGGAGCAAAAAGATCTGCGCGGGGCGGACAGCCATTTGCAATCGCTGCTCGCATTTTCGCCGAATCATGCTGAAGGACTTTTGCTCAAAGGCATTCTCTGCATGCAACGGGAACAATATGAGCAAGCGGAACTTGCTTTCGCTTCGGCACGGCAGGAGGGAGCCGATCGCAAAAAATGTCTGATGGGGATGGGAATGGCGGCAATGGGAAGGGCCTACACACAAGGAGCCTGGGAACGGTTTCTTGAGGTGCTGGCCGAAAACCCCGATGATGCCGAAGCGATCCATTGGCTGCTCCGTGCCGGCACGGCGCAAAACCGCTGGCAAGAGTTGGGGGAGCAATTGAGCGCCTATGTCGCGAGAAATCCAGGTGATCTGGCAGTGCGTTTTGCGTTGGCTAGTGTCCTGCTACGTGCCCAGCAACTGGACGACGCTCAGCGGGAATACGGGCAACTATGTGTACTCGCGCCGAATTATGACGGTCTTATCGAACTCGGTCAGGCGTTGGCGAACAAAGAAGCGGTCCTGGCATACGAAGCATCAAATTCGTAGCGTGCATCCATGGCATCACTGATCGTGCAGCTGGCGAGGCTTGGGGACCTGCTTCAGACACTTCCGGCCATCACTTCGTTGACGGCCCGATATGCCGGCGAGCGATTTGATCTGCTCTGCGCCTCAACGTTGACCGATATCGTGTTGTTGTTCCCCGGAACGGTAAGAGCCGTTCCATGGGAGGCGGATCAGTGGCAACAGTGGGCGTTAGGTTGGACCAATTCTCCCGATTCAACGATGACGGCAGCGCAAGACCACATACATCAACTGGCCGCGCAGACCTACGATACCGTGTACAACCTCAATCAGCATCCCCGTGCCATTTTGGCGGCGCATTTGCTCGGCAGACGGGTTGTCGGACCGGGCTCCGCCGGACCGTTATCTGGGAATCTTCCGCCTTGGGGTACTTATCTCAGAAAAGTCGCCAGAGAGCGGAGTGCAAATCATGTCCACCTCGCCGATGCCTTCTGCGGTTTGTGTGGCGTCATGCCCCCTGGGAGAGTGCCTCGAATTACTCCTCCTGTTTCCGAGCTTCCAGGAAGTCTAGAGAGAGTTGGCGATCCTCGGTATCACTGGGTGGCTGTGATCATAGGAGCCGGAGACCTTGCCCGCTGCCTGCCCCCTGCGATTTGGGCACGATGGATCACTGCACTTCTGAACGCCCATACTGCCGTCCGTGTGGTTCTTATCGGAAGCAGTGATGAAATCGGACGCAGCCGTGCCATTCAAGAGACCCTTTCGCCGTTATTGTGGGGGCGTGTTTGGGATGCAACGGGTCGTACGAATCTGCTGCAACTGGCCCTGCTGCTTTCCCGCTGCCATTGGACGATCGGCAGCGATACGGGCCCTCTGCATCTTGCTGCCGCTGTCGGGTGCCGAACGCTCGGTCTATATTTTGCGCGTGCGCGTGTTCATGAAACCGGTCCGTATGGAGACCAACATTGGGTCTGGCAGGCGTCGATATTTGCCCCGGACACCTGGCCGATCGACGAAAGTCTCGATTTCATCGTCGCCCAGACGAGTGTCCCACAATTGACCGAGTGTACCGGATGGCAGTTATGGGAGGGGCATGTCGATGCGTGGGGAATGAGTTACTCTTGCCCTGGCCAATCGAATGTCTCCGTCGACGATCGAATGGCCGTCTGGAAACGCTGCATGTCGACGGACGATCGGGAGAACGTCCTGCTATGAGTGTGTTTGAAGCGAATCTTCGTGAAATCGCCAAACAATCACCGGAACTCGCGGCGGCGCTGCGTGCGGCAAGGGGTGGGCGACTCGAAATTCGACCGGCGAAATCGGGACACCCCACAGGTTTCGCGCAGGGCCGCGCCATCCACAGCACCTACGATCCAGTCAAAGAATCGACCTCTTGGGCAGCAGCTCAGATCGTGTCTTGCCGCGAGGGAGACGTCGTCCTCGTGTTCGGGATTGGTCTGCTCTATCACGTGGAGGCCCTCTGCAAAGTGCTTCCTCCATCCATTCCCCTCGTGGTGGCTGTTCCCGACTTGGTCGAATTGCATGACGCCTGTGCGGTGAGGGCATGGGGAGATTGGGTCAGGCGTGTGACCTGGGTGTGGGGAACGCCTCATTCCATGGCCAGGCGTACGATGGAACTCGGATCTTCCGTGAGGCTCATGACCTATGTGCCGGCTGCCCGATTACATCCCGATGCGCATGCCGCGATCGAGGACAGTGTGCGACGCTCTATCGCCTATGCTGCTGGCGGTCAGCTTCGAATTGCCGTTGTTGGTCCGATTTATGGGGGCTCTCTTCCGGTCACCAGATCGGTTGTGACGGCTCTGGAATCACTCGGCCATCACGTCGATTGGATCGACCATAGTGAGCACGCTATCAGTTACCAGGCGCTGGCGCGTTTGAAGGATGCCCGTCACCGGCAGGTGATGCAAAACAAGTTCGCCGAATTTCTCAGCCAGTTGACTCTCGTGCGGATCGCGGAACGTCCGCCGGATCTGGTCTTGGCCATGGCCCAGGCGCCGATGACCCTGCCGGTTCTCGAACATGTTCGGAAGAAGCATTTTCCGACCACCATGTGGTTCGTCGAGAACTACCGCCATCTGACGTACTGGCAACAGATGGCGACGGGCTTCGACTTCTGGTTCGTGATTCAAAAAGGGGCATGCCTAGATGCATTCCGTCATGCGGGGGCCAAGGAAGTTCATTATCTCCCCATGGCGGCGGACCTCGCGGCACACAGGACGGTGTCGCTCACTTCGAATGAGATGGAGGAATTCGGAGCCGACGTGTCATTTGTCGGCGCAGGTTATGCGAATCGAAGGGAGATTCTTCCTCGATTGATCACACCCGAATGGCGATTCAAAGTGTGGGGAAACGAATGGGATGGGGCCACCGCAGTCGAACCCGTCTTGCAACGAGGGGGAATGCGGATAGACACCGAGACCTGCATCAAAGTCTTCAACGCCACAACCGTCAATCTTAACTTGCACTCGCATACCGGCAAAGGACTCGATCCTGAAGCCGATTTCGTCAATCCCCGAACATTCGAGTTGGCAGCGTGCGGAGCCTTTCAACTTGTCGATCACCGCTCGCACCTCGGTGAACTGTTCACTCAAGAAGAGATGGCGACATTCCGAACGGTCGAGGAACTGCCGCAGCGCATCCGCGCAGCGCTCCATGAAGCGGACATTCGAAGAGAGATGGCACGGGCAGCGTTCGATCGTGTGGTACGTGAGCACACGTACCACCATCGAATGAAAGAACTTTTGACCCAGGTCGGCATGGCTCAGCCCGATCGCATCGGAACCGTCCTAAAGGGGGAGCGTGAAGCGGCGCAGCTTAGTCGGCGATGCGTCGATCATCCAGAACTTGTCCCATTGCTCAAGGATTTTCCCGTTACTCAACGGGTGGAGCTCGAACAGGTGGCCGAGCGCATCCGGCAGCGTGGACCGACGGCGACATTGTCCCGAGAAGAGTTGTTGGTTCTCATGCTGGACGAATATCGAGCGCAGACACGAGATCTTGTATGAGCAAGCAGATACTCATCATTAACATAACACGGATGGGCGACCTCGTGCAGATGAGCGGACTGCTTGCCAGATTGCAGACGGAATTTCCTGGCGCATCGGTCGATCTCGTCGTGGATATCAAGTTTGCCCCGGTCGCCTCGATGCTGCCCGGCCTTCGGCACATCGTCACGTACGATTTCCACGGTCTGATCGACGACACGCGGGCCATGGTCAAAGACCTCGTCGACGTATACCGAACGATGGCGGATTGGATCAAGCCGCTACTGGAAGTCGGCTATGATCGCATCGTTAATCTGACGTTCGATAGGCGGAGCGCGCTTCTTGCCAGCTATATCGGTGCACCTGATCTGCGCGGCGTCGTTTGCGCGATGGACGGCACCCCGATCGTCAAGAACCAGTGGATGTCCTACTTTACCGATTGCCATGCCTATCGGCGGTTCAACCGTTTTAACCTGGTGGATATTTACGCCCTCGGCGGAAGCGGACCGGGGCCGGCGGATCTCTTGCCGCTTTCGGTTCCACGAGATGCCATGGACTGGGCCGAATCGTTCCTGCACTCAAATCTCCCCGGTGTGTCGAACATGATTGCCGTACAAGTCGGCGCCAGCGACGTCATGAAGGCGTGGCGTCCCGAATATTTCGGGAGGACCATGGCTTTGCTCAGTCGGGAGGCAGACATGGGCTTTCTTTTGATCGGTACGGCGGAAGAGGCCGGCGCCGTGGAGCAGGCGCGAATCGCATATCGGGAGGCAGGCGGCAAGGCCGTCTGGTGTAACGCGGTCGGCCGCACTAATGTGGCGCAACTTACGGCTTTGTTAACTCACGCTCAGCTTCTCCTGACGAATGATACAGGGCCGATGCATCTCGCCGTCGGTGTCCGAACTTCTGTGGTTGATCTGTCCGTCGGACACGTGAACTTTTGGGAGACCGGTCCATATGGACCGGGGCATTGGGTGATCCAGCCGGAACTGCGCTGTGCTCCGTGTGGATTCGACCGAGTCTGTATGCACCATGCCTGTAAGGATCAAGTGGACTGCGAAGATGTCGCTGCCGTGTGCCGGCATGTGGTACGAGCAGGGCCGTTACCGGCCCGTATTAGCGGCATCAGAATTTACGAATCCGGGATCGATGCGGATGGGTTGGGTACATTCACGATCAGATCGGGAGCCACTGATCCTCAGACCGAATGGTACGCCCGTTTTTGGAGGCGTTTTTGGTATGAGTCGTTTACGGGCCGGTCTTCGGCAGTCGAGTGGCCAGCAGGAGATCCTCCGGATCGCGGGGATGTCAGTCTGATGTTTCAGGCGTTCAGACCAGCATTGGCTAAACTAGTGTCTCGGTCCGAGCAGCTCGACCGTCTCTGCCAGCGGCAACCGCTGCCAGTGACAGAATTAAAAGCCGTCCAAACAGTATTACTGAAAGAGCAACAAGAGCTTGTGGCGTCGGCGATGATGAGCTCGCCCTTAATTCCCATTACAGTCGCATTTCTGCGGGAGATTCATAATAACGATGCTCAAGACCTCGCGCAAATGTCGGCGCGCCAACTGCGCGCGTACCATGCGTGGCAAAAGCGGGTGGCAGACGTCGAGCAGTGCATTGAAATGCGTCCGCGCATGCCGGCTTCCACTCAACTGATCACGCCGGTCAGACATGTGGCGGGTGCCAATCACCTTCGCGGTTAAGGACACAATTTGAGGAAGGAAAAGCCATGAAGATTTCACTAGATGACGAGCAGTGGACGGTTCGGAACGATACTTCCCTTATCGAGGCATTGGCTCAACTGAGCGAAAAATCCCGCGGCAAGGGACGAATCGTCACCTCATTAAGGATTGGAGGCCGTCTCTGCACAGATCGTGATTTGGTCCCTGAATTTCTGGCATGCTCCGGCGAGGAGACTGGTCCAGTTGAAGCGAGTTCGACTTCGGCAGCCGACATTCTCCTCAAGGCGCAGGGCACCATCGAACAGTTTGGCAAGTTGCTCAAACATGAGGGAGAAACTATGGTTCTTCTTATGCGGAGCGGTACGATCAGATTATCCTCGCTGGATTGCTGGTTAGGGAAGCTGGCTGAGTACATTGAAATCGTAGAGCGTTCGCTCGAGATGCGGATTCCCGGAATACCTCACGATTCACTCGTACCATGGACTGAGCAATTTATCGAGGCCCGAGGCATTCCCGACATCGTTCGCATGGCGGATCTGCTCGAATATGAGCTGCTGCCGAGGATCGGGCAATGGGGAGCGAACCCACAATCCATGGGTGCTCATTGAACATTGTTGTAGCGAGAAAAACTCTACCAGCGGCTCTCAAGTCAAGGCCTCTCTTGACCGATAAGGCAATCAGCAGATGTGGTCAGCGTGGTCGAGAATACAGCTGAATAGCGCTGGCTCAGTCTCGAACATTCCTCGGCACGGATGCGCGAGGAGCTTTAACGGTAAGGTGTCTTTTCCTAGGAGGATTGGTCCATGGCAATTATCGTAAACAACAATCAGGCATCCCTTGCGGCACAACTCAATTTGTCGAGAAACACGGATATGCTCACACGTTCCGTCGAGCATTTATCGTCCGGCCTCCGCATTACCCGGGCTGCCGACGATGCCGCCGGATTGGGGATCTCGTCAAAGTTAAATGCGCAGATCGTCAGTATCAACCAGGCGACTAGAAACGCGAACGACGGCATCAGCTTGACGCAGATCGCCGATGGTGTGGCCGGGACAATCAATAATCTGTTGACCCGCATGCGCGAGCTGGCTTCCCAATCGGCCAGCGGTGTTTTGGGCAACACAGAGCGGTCTTTCGTCGATCAGGAGTTCACGGCCCTGCGCTCAGAAATCGACCGTATCGCAAGTGTCACCCAATTCAACGGTCAGGCATTGTTGAGCGGTTCGTCTCTGACATTCAGCGTTCAAATAGGGTATCAGAGCAGCAGCAACGATACGTTATCGCTGTCGTTGGCGTCGCTAACTACCAGCTCTCTGGGCATTGCTAGCGTAAATGTGTCCTCTTCGGCTAATGCACAAAGCGCCTTGAGCAATCTTGACAGTGCCATCAGCTCAGTAGCCTCAGCACGAGCTACCTACGGCGCCACCCAGAACCGGTTTAATGCGACGATCGACAGCTTGCAGGTGACCAGCCAGAACTTCACCGCAGCCGTCTCTCGTATCCAGGACGCGGATATCGCATATGAGACATCGCAGTTCACCAAGAACCAGGTGCTCGTACAGTCTGGTATCGCGGTATTGGCACAAGCCAACGCGCTGCCGCAGCAAGCGCTCGCGCTATTGCGAGGCTAAAACTGACTCTCTTCACCCGCCCTCTCCCGGTTCGGGGGAGGGTCGCGGTGAAGAAGTTCCTTTTGATGGAGTTCAGCCATGGTCCAGGATGTCACACAAAAGCCGGACCTTTCCTATCCAGTCGAACGCTCAGTTCAGCAGCCTCATCGTGCGGCTGTTGAACTTCCTCGTCCGCCAGTATCGACACAAGGCAACGCACAGTCGACGCCGGCAACCCATGATGAAGTCGTTCATGCGATTCAGTCCATTTCGAAGGAGTTGCGCCAGGCCGGAGATCAATTGCAAATATCTGTCGATTCCGATCTCGACCGCGTGATCGTGAAGATCGTGAATAGTCAATCGGGGCAAGTGATTCGACAGATTCCAGCAGAGGAACTCATCAACTTGGCAAAGCAGCTCAAGAACCTCAACGGGCTGCTCGTAGAAAAACATGTATAAGGAACAAGCATGACGACGCCAACGGTCAGTTTCGGGGGACTCGGCAACGGATTCGATTACTCACAAGTCGTCAATGCTTTGGTCCAGGCGGCGTCGGGCCCGCTCAACCGGTTTACGCAGACGCAAAATACCCTTTCAGCGAAGTCAGCGGACTACACCACTCTATCGACGAAACTACAGTCTCTTCAGAGCGCAACGAGCGCCTTAAATGTGCTCAATTATAATCAACCTTCCGCCTCAGTCACCGACTCCACAACCTTGACGGCGACGGCGTCATCGACAGCCACCACCGGTACCTATAGCATTCAAGTGAGTCAATTGGCACAAGCCCACCAGATTGCGAACAAAGCGGCGACAGCCGTCACCAGCATGACCGCTCCTATCGTCAGCGGCCCATCGGCAACTTTTTCATTCCACATCGGCTCGGGTTCCGTTCAGACAGTTACATTGGATGCTAGTGCAAACATCCAGGATCTGGCTAACGGTATCAATGATCTAGGAGCTGGGGTGAGTGCATCGATTCTCAATACGGGCACGGATACCTCTCCCTCCTATCGGCTCATTTTGACGGCCAACAGTACCGGATCCAGCAGTGCCATCACCATCACGGCGGATGGAACGTCCATGGATTTTCTGAACTCCAGCGGGACCGGCGGCATCGATACGCTTCAAGCGGCGCTGGACGCACAGATCAAAGTGGGTGATCCCAATTTGAATCCGGTGACAGTCATCCGTAGTACCAACGCCATTTCGGATGCAATTCCCGGCGTGACGCTGAATCTCACCAAGACAACAGGCACCGGATCCGTCAATGTCAGCGTCACCCAGGATTCCAGTGCCGTCAAAACGAATATCAAAGCTCTTGTGACGGCCTATAACGATGTCGTGAATTTCATTGCCAGCAAGAACACGTACGATTCCAAAACAAATACGGGTGGAACGTTCTTCGCAGAAGGAACGCCCGATACGGTGCTCAGCAAGTTGCGATTTTCCCTCAGCGGCGCGGTGCCGGGCGCCACGACTTATACCAACGTAGGCCAGATCGGTTTTCAAACTAATAAAGATGGAACCATTACCCTCGACGATGCGGCGCTGAGCTCGGCATTAAACTCCAACTACGGCGCAGTGAAAGCGCTTGTGGGTGGACAGATCGGGAGTCCGGGTATTGCAACGCAGCTGAGCAACGCCATAGACGATCTCAACGATGTGGCCGGTGGGGTTCTCACACTCAAGCAAAACTCGTTGACGGACAAGATCAACAGTCTGACAGACCGAATCGCAGCTCAACAGGAGTACATCGCCCAGTATCAGCAGCGGCTTCAGTTGCAATTCGCTCAACTGGATAGCTTGCTTGCCGGCATACAAGGTCAGATCGGCTTCTTGACGGCCAATTCCAACGCTCAGAGCGGCGCAACGCTGCAATCGAACCAATCCACAACAAGGACTGCATAATGTTGACACTTAGCCAGGGGGCGCATCAATACCGCCAAACTCAAGTCTTGACGACGTCGGGAGTCCAATTGATCGTGCTGCTGTACGATTCTGCCATCCAATCACTGGAACTCGCCCGCGAAGGCATGAGTCAGAACAATTATCAGGATCAAGCGCGCTTTCTTGGACGGGCGGTCGCCATCGTAACCGAGTTGTCAAACGTCCTCGACTTTGAAAGAGGCGGCGACATCGCCAAATCTCTTTTTCGTCTCTACGACTATATGTTGGCGGAGATCCTTCAAGCCAACCTTCGCAATAATCCTCATCGCCTGACCGGACCATTGCGATGCCTGAACACGCTTCGTGAAGCGTGGCGGGAAGTTGCGACTCGCCAGATGACTGCGGAGTTGAGATGATGACCGTCCGGCCAGCCTGTCAAGGATCGACCATCGCCAGAGAACTCTTTCGGCTCACTCTTGCGGCAAAAGATGCGGCTGACCGGGGTCGATGGGATCTTGTCGAAGCGTATTATGCTCAGCGAGGCAAACAGCTTGAATGGGTCGTGTTATCCACGTCTGAACTGGGCCGCCTCGTGAGACTGGATGGAGAGATTGTGCAACGGATCAGGTTCGCCCAATCGGCGTTGAGCTCTGCGATTCAAGAAACGGCCAGGACATGTAGACGCCTTGAAGGGTTGCGTCGAGGAATCGGCGCGCTTCCCCTGGATTCAGGGACGATCCTCTTGAAAGCGTGATCTATGAAGAGCCTTCCTGCTGATCGATATCAGTGAGCCGCACAACCTTGTGCGAACCTGCCAGCGGAGGTTGCAATGTCATGATGATACGGAATGGAATACAGACTGGCTGAGCTCTTAACCGACAGCGGACCATGTTCCCTGTCGGCTGAAGCGTGGCACGGCTGAAGGAATCGCTCACGAGAGGACTCGTCAATCGGCGCGCCTTTCTGGAAGTTCGGAACCTGTCTGGCGAATTGGCGCGTACCAATCAAACTCTGCCGGAAGGTCGCCGCATGCTTACACAATGCAACTGCAATTTGTCAGGACTTCATCAATTGACACAGTCCATGGCGAATTTCATCGAAACCGACGCCGTCGTCAAAGAGTTCTTGTACAGGTTACCCAAACTGATTGCTGTAGATGTGCTTGGACTCGCCAGGACTAATCCCGAACAGGGATGGGCTTGGTCGTGCGATCACGATGTGGAACGGGAAGAATCGGTTCGAACGCAACTGCTGGCCATTCTGGGGCATACGCCGCAACGGATGACGTCGTCTCACACCGTGCTGCGTCTCGTTCGTTCGGTACACGAAATCCCCCATCGTGTATCACCTCAGATGCCGAGCGGTTCGAAACATGGGTCCGTCAGCACACATAAAGTTCCACTCACAATCGGACCGTATGGGACCGGTATTTTATATCTCGAACGAGACGCTGAGCATCCCTTTACGGAACAAGAAGGACAGCTCCTCGCCATCATCGGGACATTACTTGCCTTGATTTTGCACAATGCCGATTCGTACCAGCGTCTGCAAGACGCGGCCCTGCAGGACTCATTGACGGGCGTCCTAAACCACCGTGGATTCAGCATGCCGCTTGCCCAAGAATTGAAAGCTGGATTGCGGTATGGCGTACCAGCTTGTCTGATACTTCTGGATTTGGACTTTTTCCAGACCGTAAACGATCGTCTCGGCCACAAGATCGGGGATCAAGTGCTCAAGACGGCGGCCGATCTGATACGGACGACGGTACGCGATAGTGATATCGTCGGACGCTACAGAGGTAACACATTCGCGGTCGTGTTGCCCCATACGGATCGGCAGCGGGCTCGTGCCCTTGCGGAGCGACTGCGGGATCGCATCGAGCGACATCCCTTTGCGATCGAGGCGGGGCAGGTCCGTACTACGGCAAGCATCGGTTTGGCCGCGGTTCCGGATGCCGCTGTGGCTTCCATCGCGGAATGGATGATGATCGGCGATGCCGCCCTGAATGATGCGAAGGCTCAAGGACGGAATCGCGTGGTCCTTCATGTCCGGAAACCGCCGGCCTTAGCGTGCGCTGTGGCGCTGAGTTGTGCCGCATAACGTGGAAAGTAGCCTGACCATGGCGACTCCGGTCACGACACCTTCCGTACCATCCAAGAATTCCGCAGATGAACGGCGAGAATGGATGAGAATCGATGACCGAGTGTTGATGGAATATCGTTTGCTGGCCGAAATCGGAACCGTCGATCCTGTCGAGTCGGGCAACACCACTCCCGAGATGATTTCCGCAGCAGTCGCCAAGCCGACCGCGGATCTGTTGGCACGCACAGGAGAGTCGCTGATCGGCTCACCGGTGCTTCCATGGATCATGAAAGTCGACTACCTCCTCGAAGTCATTCTCAATTCCCTTGTGACGATCGCTCCGTCAAGTGTTGCCATGGCGAGGCTGACGGACGTCAATTTGAGCGGCGGAGGAGTGGGTTTCCTGTCCTCGCATGAATATGCCGTCGGTGATCGATTATGGGTCAAAATGATCCTGCCTCCGTTTACTCCCATTCACACCATCGCACAAGTTATCCGGTCGACGCCGGATTCCCAGAGACAGGGATGGATTCTTGCCACGGAGTTTCTTGAGATCAGTGCAAACGATCAGGAACACCTCATCCGCCACATTCTTCACACACAGGCCGACCGCTTGCGTGCACGCCGCAACCATCCCGGTTAAGGGAGAGAGTTCATAAACATAGAGATGCTGCCGAAGGATCATACATCGTCGTGAAAGCGGTGAGGAAATTCGGGGCGTGGATGAACCAGCTCAATATCAAAGAGATCATCGGTAATATCGAAAAGCGGATCGACGATCATCGGTTTGTGAACGCAAGAATAACGAGCGAAATCAACATTCTTTCGTTAAACGCGACCATAGAAGCGGCGAGAACCGGTGATGCATGCAGTGGAACGACTCGGTCTAATCAATCGATATTACTCCGTATATCTCAACCTTGTATTGGTCGGGAGCGACGGTAAAATCATGGCCTGTTCACACCCAGAGAATTTCCAAAGATAATCGGAGCCGATGCCACGAGAGTCCCTTGGTTTCAGAAAGCCATGGCGACGACGAACGGCGACCAGTATGTGGCCGATGACATTTGTCATGATCCCCTCCATGGCGATAAATTGGTCGCCGTGTACGCCGCTGCCGTTCGGAAGGCAGGAAAGGCACACGGGAAGATCATCGGCGTTTTAGGCGTGGTATTTGATTGGGAAGAGCAATCGAGGACTATTGTTCAAAAAGAACCGGCCATATCCGAAGCGTCATGGAAATACACCCGCGTGATGCTGTTGGATAACAGACTGCGCACTATCGCGGCATCTGATCATCAAGGAGTACTTGCCTCGTTCACACTTCAACATCAAGGACGCCAACGAGGCCATTACGTGAACGATAAACACGAAGTGATCGCATATGCGAAAAGTCTCGGCTACCAGGAATACGACGGCCTCGGATGGTATGCAGTGATCGTGCGAAGGCTTCGATGATCAGTGGAGTCCAACCGATGCACAAATGCCCGGTTCACGCGGGTCCCAAGAGCAGCCGGCTTAGTGTAACGAATGGCGATCGATAAATATCGGCATGGAAAATATTTGTGAATCGCTCGATCCAATCACGCCGCTCGCGGCTGCAGCACATTGACGCGAGCCAGCCCTGAAACGCATTTGAGAATGAGAGCCGGTTGAAAGGCTCTCAATGTAGACTCCGTAATCGACCTTCCGGCTTCGTGGGTCTTGCCTGCAACGTCCAACACTTCGCCGACATTGGACAAGAAATAAGTCGCTGTTCCAGATCCACTTTTTTGGGACGCTCAAGTTTTTGCACTGCCAGGCCGATACCTCAGGCGTCATGGATAATGAAGTATCTACAGCAACAGCGATCCAGGCCGAAGAGGCCACCGCACGGGAGGGGGAAATTCTAACCGTGATGGAGGTAGCTCGGTTTCTCCGGGTACCGAAATCCACCGTCTATAAGCTCGCCCGAGTCGGTGAACTGCCTGCGTCAAAAATTGGAAAGCACTGGCGTTTCCTTCGCCGTGATATCCATGAATGGATGCGTAGTCGGTCTCGGTCAGGTTAGAGATCTGCGAGTCGCTGTTGGCTCATAGGCAGAATGACTCGACCGTCCCATCTTACACCGGTAGAGTCGTCCGGGTCATGAACGGCGGCATGATCCAGGCGGCGATATCTTCCGAGGGACAAGCTTCTTCCCATACATCGGTCATTTCATACGCATGCGGCGAGATCGGCATGCATCAAACCTTCACGGCTCAGGTCGTTCGGCGAATGTGCCGATATCCGAGGAAGCGCCGAAAGACGATGAAGAGGTCCGACCATTCCATCATGGCTGGAGAGGACCGGCGGTCATCGTTGCTGTGGCAGTAGGGGAAGAAAAAAGGGAGGCGTTATGCCAGCCGATCCGAACATGAAAATCCTTGTGGTTGATGACATGGTGACGATGAGAAGAATCGTCAAGAATATCCTGAAGCAATTGGGATTCGCGAATGTCGAAGAAGCGGAAAATGGACAGGAAGCGCTACAGAAACTGCGGGCGGATAGCTATGGCTTTGTCGTGTCCGACTGGAACATGCCGGTCATGACGGGCATCGACATGCTCCGTGCGATCCGAGCGGACGAGAAGCTCAAAACAACACCGGTTTTGATGGTGACGGCCGAGGCGCAACAAAGCAACTTGGTCGAGGCGGTGCAAGCAGGTGTCAGCAACTATATCGTCAAACCGTTTACAGCGGAGATCTTGCAAGAAAAGATCACGAAGATTTTCAAGTAATCCGCGATCAACCAGATCCGTGCTTACACCGGAATAGAGAGGGGCCTGTGCACAACCAAGAACATAAATTATACGGAGAACTCGGCGCCTTGGCCCGTTTTGTCGACCACGCGATGAAGGCCATCTCGGCGGTCGGCCCTCAGATCATGTCCAGCAGTACTCAGCTTCCGACCGCCGCCTCCCATTTGAGTGACCTGAGCAAGATGACCGAGGACGGCACCCTAGAAGTCATGCGTTTGACGGAGATGATTCAGGATAATCACGGAAGAATCGCGAAGGATCTCTCGGGAGTCGTCGAAGTTCTGCGGGAGATGGATTGTGCGAGTCTTGCGGGACGTCTCGAGAACGTGACTTCCATTCTCGCGCAGGACGGCAAATGTCTGACCGAGATCATGACGGCTCTATCCTTTCAAGATCTGGTGGCTCAACGTGTGAAGAAACTCGTGGCAATCCTCGACGAAGTGCAAGGAAAGCTGATGGAGCTCCTTGTCGTGTTCGGGCTACAAGATAGCTGCGAGGCAGCACGTGACGTGGGCACAGCCGGATACTTACTGAAACAACTCGAAGAATCGAAAACGACCGCCATGAAGCAGAAGGTCGCCGACGACATCCTGGCTCAATTTGGATTCAAATGAGGTGTCCGCACAATGGATATTGCGACAATACTCGGGATGGTAATCGCATTGGGTTCCATCCTCGGAGGGCAGGTACTGGAAGGCGGCCACCTGAGTTCGATTCTGCAACTGACCGCCTTTATCATCGTAATCGGTGGAACGGTCGGGGCAATCTGCATCCAGAATCCTTTGCCGGTCGTCATCAAAGCGGTCGGCGCCCTGTCTTTGGCGCTTTCCGGCTCCCATATCGACAATAAGGGAACGATCAAATTGATCTTGGATCTCGCGAATCTCTCAAGAAAGCAAGGGTTGTTGGCGCTCGAGGGCAAACTCAAAGACATCAAAGATCCCTTCATGAAGAAAGGGATTCAGCTGATCGTCGACGGCACCGAGCCAAAAGTCGTACACGAGATTCTTGAGATTGAAGTGGAACACCATGAGGAGCAAGGCATGATAGTGGCCAAGGTCTGGGAAGCGGCCGGAGGGTATGCACCGACCGTCGGCATCCTGGGCGCGGTGCTGGGGTTGATTCATGTGATGGAAAACCTCGCCGATCCCTCGAAGCTGGGCAGCGGGATTGCGGTCGCGTTCGTCGCCACGATCTATGGCGTAGGAGCGGCGAATCTCTTTTTTCTCCCCATTGCCAACAAGATCAAGCTGAAGCTCAAAGAGGAAACGGGGGGCCGCAATTTGATCATCATGGGACTTGTCGGGCTTGCTCATGGTGAAAATCCCCGATTGCTGCAAGAGAAGTTGGAGAGTGTGCTTCCCCCCAGCGAACGGATCAAGGAGACGAAGAAGTAATGAGAGGTCATCAGTCATTCGTGAATGGTCATAGGAAAGAGCAGCAAAACGGCATGACCAATGACTATTGACCATTGACTCGGTTGCCATGGCCAAGCATAAACACGAAGAGCACGAAAATCACGAGCGATGGCTGGTCTCGTATGCCGATTTCATTACGTTGCTGTTTGCGTTTTTCGTCGTGATGTACTCGATCTCGTCCGTCAACGTCGGAAAGTACCGAACCGTCAGCGAATCGATCAGGGCCGCACTCAATCCTGTCGTGAGTCCGCCATCGTCCCCCTCGGCGTTCAGCTTGAACGCCAACAAACCGGCGCTGACGGCTCCGAATACTCCGGGGAGCAGGGAAGTAGCCATCCGCAGGCTCCGCAATCTGGTCCAGGTCATTCAGGGGCCGCCGCAAATGTCCCTCGTGCGGATCGTCGAGAAGGTGAACGGGGATATCGTGATTACCATTCCGGACCAAGTCCTCTTCAACAGCGGAGAAGCAGCCGTACGTCCCGAAGCGCTGCGGTTTCTTGAGGGTCTCGGCGCGGCGATTCTCGAACTTGATCGGCATACGCGCGTCGAAGGGCATACGGATGACGTTCCCATTCGGACGGCACAATTTCCTTCCAATTGGGAATTGTCGGCTGCTCGGGCGGTAATGGTTGTGCGGGTGCTGTCTGAACTCTACGGAGTACCGGCAAATCACCTCGCGGCTGTCGGGTATGCCGATACGAGGCCCGTAACGGGCAATTCAGATGCCGAGCAGAGGGCCAAGAATCGTCGAGTCGAAGTCATCATTCTTGAACAGGCGCCAACTTCTCCAATTCTTCAGTCAGGTGATGAATCAGAGCGATACGAGCAATCGCCGGACGATATGCGGCAAAATCCGTCGCAGCCGAGTCCTGAGCTGTCGGATGGAAGACGATTCCAGATGCCGTAAGATAAGGATGTCTCGAGTGTTGTTCTCGCGGGACACTGCCGCCTCACCAAGACACCGTCTACTCACGAAGACACTGGACGCTCACGGCACACGGCCCGCTCACCATCTCGCGGGCGTCCACAGACGTGCTATGCCTCATTCGACATGGCGTGGACCTCGCGCCCGTGCACAACCGTGAAAGCTTCGGACACTGCCGGCTCACCGACTTGTCGGCACGCACAAATGAAGACACCGGGCGCTCACCGGCTCGCTCGCCTCGCGGCGAAGCCGAGGGCGCCCGTGCGCAAACTTGACGCTCCTTCTTCGTCGCGTCGCGCACCTCTTTATTCATCATGCCGTGGCCTCAAGTCTCGATCTGAAACAGCCGACAATATGATTCAGCGATTTCAGCGAATGGGGCTCGCCACCGATGACAGAGGGGCAATTGTCGGCTCAAACACAACGCGGTGAAGGGCAGAACGCCAGACATTTGGCACCGACGGGCGAGCTGACCATTTTCGAGGCGGCGGAATTTAAGGACTCATTAGTGAAATTGTTTGCCAACGACGGATTGGTATCGCTGGATCTCAGCGGCGTCGCCCGGGTGGATACGGCGGCGATTCAGCTGATGCTGGCCGCGCGCAAGCAAGGCCGCATGTTCGTGACAGGCGTCTCCGACGATCTTTTGGCGAAATTGAATCAGCTGGGATTTACCGGCCCTCTGAGCGAATGAGGCAATATCGGAGAGGCCGAAACGGTGCCGGACGGCACGTGCGGCGCGCCCACTGAGAGTCGCGGGGAAAGCCGCATATGCGGGGCTATGAACTCTTCGGAGAATCGCAAAAAAGAACCCAAGCATCCTCTTGTCGGCGATGAAACGACACTCGGCGCGCTGCTCGAACATCAACGGGCATGGGAAACCTTTGCGGTCGAATCCATACATGTGATTCCGGTGTTGAAGGCTCAGATGACCGCCGTGACACAGGAGACGGAAAGAGCGGCCATGGAATTATTGCTGCATCTCCGAATGCTGACGTCCTCCGAAGGAGAGGCATCGTCAAAAGACGATTCGGTCAATCTGTCCAAGGTCGTGATGGCGATGCAGTTCCAAGACATCACGCGTCAAAAGCTGGAGCATGTCGGTTTGGCGTTGGATCGATTAAAGGCGCACCTGCAGGCCCTGTTGAAAGGGCCGGGAGACGAAGAAGGCAAAAAAGAGATTGCCGCCCTGGAACTGGTTGAGCAGCACTACACTATGGAGGAGGAACGTCGTTTGCACACGGCGGCGTTAGGGCCGGATTACGGAGAGCCGGTGCCCATGGACATAGCGAGCAAAGAGCCCGATTCCGTCACGCTCTTTTAGCGGGAACGTCCGATGCTGTTTCAATACGATTCTGTCACCGATGCCGGAGGTCGCCATGGGCAAGACTGCACTGATCGTCGATGATTCACCCACCATGCGGCAAATGGTGGCGTTTACGCTCACAAATGCCGGTTTTACCGTGGTCGAGGCGCAAGACGGAAGGGACGCGGTCAACAAAGTTGCAGGCGGCGGGAAGATGGATGTCGTCGTGACGGATCTCAATATGCCGGAGATGGACGGCATCGCGCTCATCAAAGAATTACGGAAATTGAGCGCGTTCAGATTCACCCCGATCCTCATGCTCACGACCGAGTCGGCAGCTGAAAAGAAACAGGCAGGAAAAGAAGCCGGCGCAACGGGCTGGATCGTCAAACCGTTCAACCCTGAAATCCTATTGAAAACGATCGCGAAGGTGCTTCCGGCATGACGAAGCGCATATGTATCGCGTATCTCGTATGGCCGAGACCTCTTCATTTCCGCCGCCAACTATCCGCCATTTGCTCTTGGAGTTAAGACAATGAGCCACGATTTCGCGCAATTTCAGGAGGCCTTCTTTGAAGAAGCCGCTGAACACCTGGCGGTGGTGGAGGAAGGCTTGTTAGAACTGGAACAACATCCGGAAGATGTGGATCTTCTCAATAAGATTTTCCGCTCGGCCCATTCGATCAAGGGCACGGCCGGCATGTTCGGCTTCAATGCCGTGGCGCAATTTACCCACAAGATGGAGACGTTGCTCGATTTACTGCGGAATAGGCAGAAGTCGGTTTCTCCATCGATCGCGGATCTTCTCTTGAAAGCAACCGATTGCTTGAAGACGTTGATCCAAGCAACGAAAACAGGGGCGGCGATCGACGATGAAACCGTCCATCGGCTCGCCGGAGAGTTGGCCTCAGCGAGCGCGCCGGACTCGCAGGCGTCGATAATTGATGTGAATAGAAAAGTTGCGCAATCTGTTTCCGCTGAGAACGGTGGTGGAGATCGGACGTACGTTATTACGTGGACTCCGCCGGAATGGCTGTTTCAACGAGGGCTCGACCCGCTTCAAACGTTCAAGGAGCTAAAAAGCATTGGTGTCTTGACCGGAATCACGCTCGATATGTCTCGACTCCCCGATCTTGACTGTATCGATCCGGAGAAATGCTACTTGTCATGGACCATGCAATTGACGACGGGCAAGAATTTGAAGGTGATCGAGTCCATCTTCGAATTCATTCGTGAAGACAACACGTTATCGATTGAGCCGGTGAAGGCTGTGGGTAAGGAGGAATACGCGCAGGCGGCCATCTCAGGCGGAAATGAGACTCCCAAGCAGTTGGGGCAAATTCTCGTGGAG
The DNA here is from genome assembly GCA_030123625.1 of Nitrospira sp. Classification (NCBI taxonomy): domain Bacteria; kingdom Pseudomonadati; phylum Nitrospirota; class Nitrospiria; order Nitrospirales; family Nitrospiraceae; genus Nitrospira; species Nitrospira sp. The sequence goes on along the minus strand of CP126121.1, from coordinate 4,485 downwards.
GGCGGCCTGGTCTCTCCCGGCGAGCTTGATCGCGCCCTGGGACAACAAAAGCGGGTAGGCGAAATTCTTATCGAGCAAAAGGTGGTCACCCAGCAACAGGTCGAGCAGGCGCTGCAGAAACAGCGTCAGCAGGAATCTGTCGCGCAGGCCAAAAAAACCGATGCCACCTCCATCCGCGTCGATACAGCCAAGATCGACAAGCTGATCAACTTGGTGGGTGAGTTGGTAATCACCCAATCGATGTTGAGCGATTTGGGGTGTCGGTTCGAGATGCGGCAGTTGCCGGTGTTGTTGGAGCGCATGGTGGAACTGGAACGGAACACGCGCGAGATTCAAGAACGCGTCATGAGTATCCGCATGTTGCCCATCGGCACCGCATTTGCCAGATTTCCTCGGCTCGTGCGCGACCTCGCGGCCAAAACGGGCAAGAAAATCCAACTTATCCTGTCCGGAGAAGAGACGGAACTGGACAAGACGGTCATCGAGTCCATCGGCGATCCGCTCACCCACTTGGTAAGGAACTCGGCCGATCATGGATTGGAGCCTCCGGAAGAGCGATTGGACAACAATAAACAAGAGGTCGGGACGATCCGCCTCAATGCGTTCCATGAGGGCGGGAATATCTGCATCACCGTAGAAGACGATGGGCGCGGATTGAACCGGGACAAGATCCTCGCCAAGGGGATCAAACAAGGATTGATTTCTGAAAGCGACAATTTGACGGATGAGCAGATCTACTCGTTGATTTTTAAGCCGGGATTCTCAACGGCGGAGAAAGTATCCGATCTGTCCGGTCGCGGCGTAGGCATGGATGTAGTCAAGCGCAATATCGAAGCATTGGGTGGCACCATCGGCATCAAGACGGTGTTTGGGAAAGGTACCACCTTTACGCTCAAGTTGCCGCTCACGCTGGCGATCATCGACGGCATGACGGTGCGAGTCGGCAAGGAGACCTATATCGTGCCGTTGCTGTCCATACTCGAGTCGATCCAGCCCAAAGCAGAGTCGATCAAAACCGTAGTCGGAAAGGGCGAACTCATGAATGTTCGAAGCACGTACATTCCGATCGTGCGTCTGTACGAGGTGTTTGCGAGCGAACCTCAATATACCGATCCCAAGGAAGCCATTCTTCTCATCCTGGAGACGGAAGGGGAGCGAGTGGCGGTTATGGTGGATGAAATTCTTGGGCAACAGCAGGTCGTCATCAAAAGCATGGAGCAGAATTTTCACAAGGTCGAAGGAATCGCCGGCGCCACGATCCTTGGAGACGGCAGGGTCGGGTTTATTGTCGATGTACGCGGCGTGCTGGAAATTGCTCGCCATGGTAGCCCGGTTACCGCGTAATTTTTCTGACATTATCCCGGCGTTTCATCGAAATCCGTACACGATTTCAATCTGCGGCTCTTTAAGGACCTGTCCCCTCTGAGTGACGAAATAAAGCTTTCCAAAGCGCGACCGATATATCCTTGAGCGTGAGAATCTTGCAGAAGTACGGACGGGGCGCCGCCTTGTCGGACCGAGCAGCGATGGCGACGAGACGGAGAGATGATCGGGAAAGGAGTGTTCCATGTCAGGAGCGGTTACGGACAAGGAATTCAAGAATCTTAGCCGGCATGCGGCGCCACAACCGGACGGCGGTCAGTTTTTGACATTCAGTCTAGGAGAAGAGCTGTATGGTGTCGATATCCTCCGTGTACAGGAGATCAAGGGGTATACCGTCGTGACCAAGATTCCCAATACGCCGCCTCATATCAAAGGAGTGTTGAATCTGCGCGGAACCATCGTGCCCATCGTCGAGCTACGGACCAAGTTCGGTATGCCGACAATCGACTACACGGCGTTTACCGTCATCATCGTGGTGGTGGTGCAGGACAAAGTGATGGGGTTGGTGGTTGATGCAGTATCGGATGTGCTCGACATCGAGAAAAAGGATATTCAGTCGGCGCCGGATTTTGGAAATAAGGTCGACGTGACGTTCTTAAACGGCATCGGAAAGTCCGGCGACAAGCTGGTATCGCTGTTGGACATCGACCGGTTGTTACTGGATTCAACCGGGAAAGACTCATCAAAGGATGTACCGGTGTCGGCTACAGCGTAAGGAGCCAGATCACGCACCGCGTCCGGTCACGAAGCCGACGGCCATATCGCAGCAGAAAGGAATATTTTATGGCAAAACATGAACGAAGAATCGGCCAACCGCCGGTCTCAAAACAGACTCGATCATCATCGGATCGTCTGCAGCAAATCGCGACTCGAGCGTACGAGTTGTATGCAGCCCGTGGCTATGAACAGGGCTATGATCTCGATGATTGGCTCGAGGCCGAGCGAGAAATCGACCGCGCGGCATAACCACTCCCTTTCTTTTTGTCTATACGTGTTATCCAGTAGTTGATCTGGACAGGGCTTGCATAGGGCCATATGGATTTGACGGATGATGCATGGTTGGTTATCCTGCCACCCCGTGACCGATCACGGTTGTCAGCCGACCACTGAAGCCAACGCCAGTCCCCATCGAGGTTATAGCCTTCCATCTCCGAGTATTCTCTGTCCTTCCACCATAGGCCTTGTCGCATTTCTCGGTTTCAACGGCTTCTGCATTGCCGTCTCAGGTCCGCTACCATGACGATTCTCCAGGTATCGGCCCTTGCGGCTTTTTGTCTCATGCTGGCGGGACTGTGCCGATGGATTTGCAGATTTCCATCCGAAACCGCACACACTGAAGAACGATTCCGCTGTCTCTGCGAATGTGCAGTTTCCGCCATGTCGATCGTCGATTCCGACAAACGGTTCGTCCATGTGAATCATGCCTACTCTGAACTGCTCGGGTATGACACAGCCGAGCTTCTGGGAAGACCCTTCACCATGGTGACGCACCCCGAAGACATACCTGAACAGCTTGTATTGTGGGACGAGCTGTTTCGCCACAACAAGTTTTCAAGCGCTCAAGACAAGCGGTACATCCATAAAGACGGCCGTGTCATCTGGGTTCGGGTGACGGCCACCCTCTTTGCACCATCGGATGGTACGGCGCCCTTCGTCATGGCCGTCGTCGAAAATATCACCGAACGCAAGCAGGCAAAACAGGCCCTGAGGCAAAACGAGGCACGATTAATCGAGGCCATTCCTCAGCAGGTCTGGACCGCCCGCCCGGACGGCACATTAGATTACGTCAACCGACGTGTGCTGGAGTATTTCGATGCTCCGGCGGAGCGACTGCTCGATTGGGAATGGCAGTCCGTGCTCCATCCGGACGACCTGCATGCCTGTATGGCGGCGTGGACCGCCGCATTGCAAACCGGGGAACCCTATGAGGTTGAGTTTCGCCTCAGGCAAGGGGGCGAGGGTGTTTATCACTGGCACTTGGTCCGCGCTTTGCCGATCAGAGACGAAGCAGGCCGGATCATCAAGTGGATCGGGACAAACACCGACATTACCAGGCGCCGACAGGTGGAGGAGGCGCTGCGACAAGTGCATGAGGAATTGGAGCAGAGAGTCCGCGAGCGGACCGCGCAACTGGCGCTGGCCAATCAATCTCTTCAGGACGAGGTCGCCGAGCGGAAACACGTGGAGGCGGCGGTACGCGACAGCGAATTGCGGTACAAGCTGCTGACGGAGGCGACGTTCGACGGCATCGCCATCCACGATCAGGGCATCTTGATCGAAGTGAATGCCGGGTTGGAGCGGATGTTCAGATACGAAGCGGGTGAACTCATCGGCCGATCCATCTTGGATCTCGTCGCCGATGAATCACGAGACATGGTTGTCGTCAATATGGGGCAGGGTGTGAGCGGACCCTATGAAGCCATGGGGCGCCGCAAGGACGGCACCACCTTTCCCGGAGAAGTCGTGGTCCGACCCTATTGCTATCGGGGGAAAGAAGTCCGTCTGGTGGCGGGCCGCGACATTACCGAACGCAAACACTTGGAAGCGGAGCGTGTTCGCCATACGGAAGAGCTCGAGCGGCAGGTGGCCGAGCGCACCGCCGAGATCGCTAAACTGGAATCGCAGCGGGCGCAGACGGAAAAACTGGCGGCGATGGGACGCTTAGCGGCCGGCGTCGCGCATGAAATCAATAACCCGATCGCCGGGATCAAGAACGCCTTTACGCTCGTGAAACAGGCGGTAGATCCCGCCCATCCCCACGCCGAATTCGTCGGCATGATCGATCGTGAAATCGCCCGCGTCGCATCCATCGTCCAGAACATGTATCAACTCTATCGGCCGGAGTCCGGGAAGGGGGAGGCGGTTAAGCTCCAGACGATGATGCATGACATCGAGGCGCTTTTCGCCAAACGGCTGCAACAGCGTCGGCTCGTGCTGGCGATCGATGTGGATTCCTGTATCGATCGGTTCTGCGTGCCGCGAGGGGATTTACTGCAAGTCCTCCTGAATCTGTTGAATAACGCCATCGATTGTTCCAGCGAAGGAGGCACAATCACGCTGACCCTTCGTGCGGAGCCGGATACGATACGAATTGCCGTGTCC